>NZ_JBFEGN010000025.1:0-42459 GCF_047228825.1 Siminovitchia jepli | reverse complement strand
GCTCTTCAGCGCCGATGGTAGTGAGGGGTTTCCCCTTGCGAGAGCAGGACGTTGCCGGGCAAACAAAAACATAGAGCATAAGGCTCTATGTTTTTTTGTTTCCCGTTAAATATTCAAGGATCATTTGCGGGCTTTTTTCAGCCGTAATATGTAAAAAAGCATGGATGAATGGATAATCCAGGTCGGAGGCCGTTTTTATGAGGTCCATCCACCATTCCGTTTCGTAACGGGCAATCATGCTTAAGTTAAATAAGAGCAAATAGTGGATCAAAAGGTCGGGAAGATGAATGGCAGTTTGCAGTGAGGAGCACAGTCCGAATCTTTTTTTAAATATATGATAGCGGAAAGGCGGAAAGAAGTCGGTACGATTGCCGTCAATTTGAAGCTCTGCTTCATTATCTTTGTTTTCAAGCCAATAAATCATTCCTGGATGCCTGTTTTCCAAAAACTGTTTTAACCTTTGAGCAGTTATATGGTAGTTTTGCGCCAATTCAGTCGGGATCGTCCAAATATTGTCGGGGAGCTGACCCAGTAAAACAAAATTGCTTTTTCCGCTTGTAAACAAGTAGAGATCGTCCAATTCCGGAATTTGCGCCAGCAATTCCTCCATTTTAAATTTCTCGCCTTCCAAGTGCTTCAGTTGATACATCTGCTCTGTAAAATAGGTGCACAAACCGTTTTTTTGAATTTTCACTTCGTCTTCAAGAAATTGGTAGTTGCGCTTTTTTCTTTTTCTGGCAGAAACGCCGTGGGCCAAAACGGAGGTTGTTCCCGGATAATTGGGATCCACTGTAAGCAGGCAGGCTTTCAGTAAATGAATCAATCCGTAATAAAGCAATACGGGCCTAATAGAAAAGGGGGATTGGGCAGCCTGTGTGTAATAGGTTTCGCCTTGTTCCAAATAGTACATAAATGGGTAACAATTATCATAGCTTTTTCTTTCAGCATCCTCTATTTGCATTTTTTCATAATTGCTTTTTAAATAAGAGCGAACTGTAGATGCCGACTGAAAAAAGTTGAATTGCATCCAAATTTTTTCATATGCAGACAGACAAAACACCTCCGAATAATTAGAAAAGTTGAACATCACCCGTTAACCTTGACAGTATTTTATCCAATTGATAACCTACTAATAATATTTTGGGCAGGGGGACGAAAAAAAATGTGGGAGTCTAAGTTTGCAAAAGAAGGATTAACCTTTGATGACGTGTTGTTAATCCCGGCCAAATCCGAGGTCTTGCCGAAAGAAGTGGATTTGAGTGTAAGCCTGACAGACAGCCTAAAGTTGAAAATACCTATCATCAGTGCGGGAATGGATACCGTTACCGAGTCGGACATGGCGATTTCCATGGCGCGCCAGGGCGGCCTGGGCGTCATTCATAAAAATATGAGCATTGAACAGCAAGCCGAACAAGTAGATAAGGTAAAAAGATCTGAAAGCGGAGTAATTACCGATCCGTTTTTCCTGACCCCGGAACATCAGGTATATGATGCAGAACATTTAATGGGAAAATATCGGATATCCGGAGTTCCGATTGTGAATAACGAAGAAGATAAAATATTGGTTGGCATTATTACCAACAGGGATATGCGTTTTATTCAGGATTATTCTCTTCCGATTACCGAGGTCATGACGAAAGAAAATCTTATTACAGCCCCTGTCGGAACTTCGCTTGCCGAAGCAGAAAAAATACTTCAGGTACATCGGATTGAAAAACTGCCTTTGATTGATGATCACGGAGTCCTCAAAGGATTAATTACGATCAAAGATATAGAAAAAGTAATTGAATATCCAAATTCTGCAAAGGATGAAAAAGGCCGCCTTCTTGCAGCCGCGGCAGTCGGGGTGGCGAAAGACACCTATAGACGGGTTGAAGCGCTTGTCAATTCGCAAGTAGATGCCATCGTGGTTGATACGGCCCATGGCCATTCAGACGGCGTACTGGGAACGGTCCGGGAAATCCGTGAGCAATATCCAAGTCTGAACTTGATTGCCGGAAACGTTGCCACAACAGAAGCGACGAGGGCTTTATATGAAGCGGGAGCAGATGTTGTAAAAGTTGGCATCGGACCGGGTTCCATTTGTACAACCCGTGTTGTTGCAGGAGTCGGTGTCCCGCAAATTACGGCTATTTATGATTGTGCGACAGAAGCAAGGAAGCACGGAAAAACGATCATCGCTGACGGCGGAATCAAATATTCCGGGGATATCGTGAAAGCTCTTGCTGCAGGCGGGCATGCCGTCATGCTCGGAAGCCTTCTTGCAGGAACGTCGGAAAGCCCTGGCGAGACCGAAATTTTCCAAGGGCGCCGTTTTAAAGTATACCGCGGCATGGGATCGGAAGGCGCCATGCAAAAAGGCTCAAAAGACCGTTATTTTCAAGAAGATGCGAAAAAATTTGTTCCGGAGGGCATTGAAGGCCGGGTTCCTTATAAAGGCCCGCTCGCCGATACGCTTTATCAGCTAACCGGAGGGCTTCGGGCCGGAATGGGCTACTGCGGTTCTCCCAACTTGGAGTACTTCCGTGAAAACGCCCAATTTATCAAAATGACCGGCGCCGGACTTCGTGAAAGCCATCCGCATGATGTACAAATTACAAAAGAAGCGCCAAACTACTCAATATCATAAAAAAATGAATGGCAAAGCCCTAATGAATCCAGTGAATGGGCTTTGCCTTTTTTTGTTAAGAAACTGAAAAGAATACAGCCTACTCAATGATGTTTATCTATGATAAAATGACAAGGGTGTACATATAATTTGGAGGGTAAACTTGTGATAATTAGCAAAAAGATACCATTTTTAGCATTATTTATGTCGTTAGTCATATTCACTAGCATCATTACCGTTCCTGAACGCACTTCTGCAGAAGATGCGCTCAATGTTAACGCGGATGCGGCGATCCTCGTTGAAGCGTCTACAGGAAAGATACTATACGCAAAAAATGAAGATACAGCGCTCGGCATAGCCTCGATGTCCAAAATGATGACCGAGTATTTAATGTTCGAAGCGATTAAAAATAAACAAATATCCTGGGAACAGGAACAAACCATCAGTGATTATGTTCACCAGGTATCCGTTGATACGAATCTTTCAAATGTGCCGCTGGAGGCCGGGAAAAAATATTCAATCCGGCAATTGTATGAAGCGATGGCGATTTATTCGGCGAACGGCGCCACGATTGCCATTGCCGAAGCCATAGCGGGATCGGAAAAAAAGTTTGTTGACATGATGAACAAAAAAGCGGAGGAGCTGGGACTTGAAAACTATAAATTTGTTAATTCAACGGGTCTAAACAATAAGGATTTAAAAGGCAAACATCCGGAGGGAACCGGACCGGAAGACGAAAACATTATGTCTGCACGAGCCATGGCAAAACTTGCTTCCCGGCTAATGAATGATTATCCGGAAGTATTGGAAACAACGAGTGTACCCGTGAAAGAATTTCCCGGCATGCCTGGAAAAATGAAAAACTGGAACTGGATGCTCCCTTCTCTGATCTATGGCTATGAAGGCGTGGACGGGTTAAAAACCGGAACAACAGACTTTGCCGGATACTGTTTTACCGGAACGGCAAAACGGGATGGCCTTAGGGTCATCACGGTTGTCATGAATGCGAAAGGGAAAAATGGACAAGGTGAATATAAATCAAGATTTGACGAAACAAAGAAAATGATGGACTATGCATTTACAAATTTCTCCGTAAAGGAAATTTATCCGGAAGGCTATCAGGCAAAAGGGAATAAAACAGTTCCTGTTGTAAACGGAAAAGAAAAGTCTGTTGCCATTCAGTCTAAATCACCTTTACAAGTTGTTGTCAAAAACGGGGAAGATAAAATGTACAAACCCCAAGTTAAAATAGACAAAAAGAAACTGGATAAAGAGGGGAAATTGGCCGCACCAATTAAAAAAGGCGACAAATTGGGCGTATTGGAAGCTGTATATCAGGGTGAAGATCCTTACGGATATTTATCAAAAAGCAAATCAGCATCCGTAGATATGGTCACTGCAGAAAAAGTGGAAAAAGCCAACTGGTTTGTTTTAATGATGCGCGGAATAGGGAGCTTTTTCGGGGACGTATGGGACAGCGCGGCCAAAACGGTTAAGGGCTGGTTTTGAGAAGAGGCTGTTGGTTTAGAACGTAGATAAATGGGCACAATACTAGGATAAGACAGGTAACATTTGCATTACATATGGATATGTAGTATATTATCAACAAAAATACGAGTGATTGCATTGAAAGGAAGTAGTAGCAGGGACTGTGTCCTTTTTAGAGAGCCGGTGGCTGGTGAAAATCGGCGGCACTGCCTGTGAATCCATCCTTGAGCAAAAATGCCGAATGCCTGGGGCTAGTAAGCATTTTCGGGTCAACCCGTTATCAAATGAAGAGGAAAGCTTTCGCTTTCAATTTGGGTGGCAACGCGGGTAACTCTCGTCCCTTTGGGATCGGGAGTTTTTTGTTTTTAAATAATTTTTAGGAGGTAATCGTATGCTTGATATGAAGACTCTTCGGGGGAATGTAGAAGAAGTCAAGGAAAAATTGCAGCATCGCGGCGAGGATTTGGCTGATTTGGACAAGTTTGAACAACTTGATCAAAAACGGAGGGAAATGATTGTCCAGTCGGAACAGCTGAAAAATAAAAGAAATGAAGTATCGGAAAGAATTGCCCAGTTAAAAAAGGAAAAACAAAATGCAGATGATTTGATTCGTAAAATGCGGGAAGTTAGCCAGCAAATAAAAGAGTTGGACGGAGAACTTCGAATTATTGAAGAAGAATTGCAGCAATTGCTTTTAGCCATCCCCAATATCCCTCATGAAAGCGTCCCGGTTGGAGAGACGGAAAACGACAACGTCGAGGTGCGGAAGTGGGGAGACGTTCCCCAATTTTCATTTGAGCCAAAGCCGCATTGGGAATTGGCCGCCAATTTGGGCATATTGGACTTTGAACGGGCAGCCAAAGTAGCTGGAAGCCGTTTTGTCTTTTACAAAGGACTTGGAGCCCGGCTTGAGAGGGCACTCATTAATTTTATGATGGATATTCACGTGGAAGAACACGGGTACGAAGAGATGCTGCCGCCATACCTCGTTAACCGTACAAGCATGACGGGCACCGGACAGCTGCCGAAGTTTGCGGAGGATGCGTTTCATATCGAGAGTGATGATTTTTTCCTGATTCCGACTGCGGAAGTCCCTGTGACAAACTACCATCGCGATGAAATATTGGACGGCGGGCGCCTGCCTCTCAACTATGTGGCATACAGTGCCTGTTTTCGTTCGGAAGCCGGGTCCGCCGGGCGTGATACACGGGGGTTGATCCGCCAACACCAGTTTAATAAAGTAGAATTGGTTAAATTTGTAAAGCCGGAAGATTCGTATGACGAACTTGAGAAGCTGACAAACGATGCAGAAAAAGTATTGCAGCTATTGAATTTGCCGTATCGCGTCATGAGCATGTGTACAGCGGACCTTGGTTTTACAGCGGCTAAAAAGTATGATCTTGAAGTATGGATCCCGAGCTATAAAACATACCGGGAAATTTCATCTTGCTCAAACTTTGAAGCGTTTCAGGCAAGAAGAGCCAATATCCGTTTCCGTTCCGAACCAAAAGCGAAGCCGCAGCATGTCCACACGCTGAACGGTTCTGGCCTGGCTGTAGGAAGAACCGTGGCGGCGATCTTGGAAAATTACCAAAGGGAAGACGGCAGTGTCGAAATTCCTGAGGTGCTGCGCCCTTATATGAGAAATAAAGAAGTCATTAACTGAAAGAAGCGGTTCAAATGAGCCGCTTTTTTGTCATTTATCTTTTCACAACATTGAAATTATCAGTAATCAAGAGCCAATTTTGCGGAAACGGAAGTCCAAGCTTCCAGTAGCCGACACCGCGAAGATCCAATTCTTTGACCAAATCAAACTTTGCCTGGATGGAACGCGCATCTTCAAACCAAACTTCGTGCCTTCTTCCTTCTTCGTCTGTGTAATGGAAAAAAGGGGCCTGTGCAGTTGTATCGTATTCGATGGCTACGTTGTTTTCAAGAGCGAGACGAATGGCTGCCTGTGGACTGAGGGCTCTCGCGGTTGTTCCAGGAACAAAGGGAAGTGTCCAGTCATATCCGTAAAGATTTTGCCCCATCATGATTTTACGTGATGGCATTTCAGTCAAGGCATATTCCAGTACGTCCCGGACCGGGCCAATGGGGGAAACTGCCATTGCTGGGCCGCCGCTGTATCCCCATTCGTAAGTCATGATTAAGGAATAATCGACTATTTCACCGTGGGCCCGGTAATCATGGCCGGCATACCACTCTCCTGCCTGTGTTGCACTTGTTTTGGGGGCAAGTGCCGTCGAGATGACAAAACCTTCCGCATGGAAGCGATCGCGTGCTCTTCGGAGAAATTGGTTATACGGTTCGCGGTCTTCTGCCGCGATTCTTTCAAAGTCAAAATGAATATCTGTAAATCCTACTCTTCGTGCCTCCGTGACAATATTATTTAACAAAGCCGTTTGAGCTTCCTCATTTGTCAGCAAGATATGAACGAGTTCAGTACTGAATTGCCCTTCTTCCTGGTTTGCCAGAACCATGGCGAGGGATGTGTTATTTGCCCGGGCTATTTCGGGAAAACGGTTCAATTGCGGGGGATCCAACGTTCCGTCACGCCTTGGCAAGTAGGCAAACGGAGCCAAATACGTTAAATATGGGGATGCTTCTCTGGCACTCGACTCCAATGCGGGGGATACGGCTCCTGTACGTCTGGGTTCGACATAGGCTAGAAATTCCCCTTCTCTTTTGGGCCCTTGTGGGATATACAGCCGCAAGCCGACATTGATGGGCTGGTTAACATTAATCGCATTGATTCTCGCCAGTTCCTGGTAGGATATGCCAAACCTTCTGGCAATTGTGTACAGACTGTCACCAGGCTGCACCCAATAAAACCTGCCAATGATGGGAATAACAATCGCTTGCCCGACAACAAGCCGATCAGGGTTTTCCAAATCATTGGCTTCGGTTATGATGGCTGGAGCTATTCCATACAAGGAAGCAATTGAGGACAATGTCTGATTGGGCTCGACGACATGAATTTGCATGCTTACCCTCCTTAACTCTTTAAACAAACGCTTATCTTGTCCCATTGTATGCATGCCAGTGAAAATAAAGACCTGCATGGATGAATTTTGATACAATCAAATGTAACAAAGCTTTGAGGAGAAAATCCATGGAAAATGAAGAAAAATACATGAAAATTGCAATTGAAGAGGCAAAGAAGGCCCGCTTAATCGGTGAGGTTCCGATCGGGGCCATTGTCGTTCTGGATGGGAAAATCATCGCCAAGGCTTCAAACAGACGGGAAACAGAACAAAATGCCACCGCACACGCCGAGATTATCGCCATTCAGGAAGCTTGCCGAAAATTGGGGACTTGGCGGCTGGAAAATGCGGAGCTGTACGTCACTTTGGAACCGTGCCCGATGTGCAGCGGTGCCATTATCTTGTCGCGAATTCAAAAGGTCGTATACGGAGCTCCCGACCCGAAGGCCGGCTGTGCAGGAACGCTGATGAATTTGCTTGCTGATAGTCGGTTTAATCACCAAAGCGAAGTAGTGAGCGGGATTCTTGCGGAAGAATGCGGGGAGCTTTTGAGCCAGTTTTTCCGTGAACTGCGCAGGAAAAAAAAGGGAAGCCGTCGCTGATATTTTGGACTTAGAATCAATATAAGATTAGTCCTAAATCCTTGTCTAATTTTATCTAAACTTAAAGCAAAATATGATTACCGCAAAACACCTTGCGGAAAACCGCAACCCGATTTACGGTGAGAACTTTTAAAACCTATGTAATAATCATGATATGGGAGCGTGGAAGTGTTGAGTCTATTCAATTAGGCAGAAAGAACTTGATAATTAGCTCAATTTATATAGTAAAATTTTGTGAAAAAGGAGTATTAAAGTATTTAGACAGAAAAGGATAGTGATAACTGCTCTGCCTGTTGCCTATGCGACTCAAAAATAAGTTCTTCATTTACAGCCCAATCAAAGAATAGCTCTGGAGAAAATCAATCCTATTATATCCGATGGGTGGGTAACAGCTCAAAAGCAAAGGCTAGTGTAAGAATTACGGATTAAATACTTTTATAATTCGTTCACTATATCAATTGAAAGGAGAGTAACCAGCCTTTATGAGGGCTGGTTATATTTGGTAAATGTTAAAGGCATTCTTATTTTACTTCAAAGTCATCGTGAAACATCCCATGTTGGTGTTTTGTATTATTTTTATCACTTTTTTAACCTATTATGTAAAAACCTCATTGGGTTCTTCGGTGTTTATGTTTGTAAAATACTATTATTTTGCATATATTTGCTCCAATATGTTTCTTTTAATCACTTCAACTAGAATTACGTCCAAAAGTTTTGATGTATTGAATTTTTTGGAGAGAGACGTGGTAAAAAAACAGAGAATGGTGTTATTTTCCGCGTTTCTCTTTAGCTTCATAACGGCCATTTTTCCAATCGCGACAATCTTGCTTTTTAAGAACAGCATGTTCGAACTTTCTTTTGTAACAAAAGGGATCGTTCATCTTTTATTTATATGGATTTTGTCCAATTTGATTGCTGCTGTGATTGGAACAACCATCGGCATGGTGATCAAAAACGATTTTTCAGTTTTTGTGTCCGGTGCTATTTACAGTATATTTTTATGGGAATCCATCAAAATATCGAATGCCCCTTTACATAAATTTTTAAATATTTTCGATGATTACACCAATGTTGGTTCCAATGAAATATCAGGTGTAATATTTAACAGTACTTATTATTTGGATAAAATCTTCTTGGTGCTTTTTATCGTATGTATCCTATTCCTTTTTCAAACCATTTTTGGACATACAAGGAGAAAACTTTCTCTTTTATTTTCCATCGTAACCCTTTTACTCCTTGTCTTTACAGCACTTACAGGAGAAAAAACTGTACAGACCTTTCATGGGCCCTACCATCCTATTAAGGCTAATTTTTTTGATGTTCAATCCTATCACATGGAGCTTGACCTCCAAAATAAACTTTATAATAAGGCTTTATTAAAGTTGGTCTTTTCCGAGGACGAAAATGAAATTCAGTTGTTGCTAGATCATAACTTCATTATCAAAAAAATTGAAGTTGAAAATAAATCAGTTGCATACTCGCACAAAAACAATATGTTGACTGTCCAATCATCCCACCGCAATGGAGAAGAGATTGACTTGTTGGTAGAGTATGAAGGCAAAGTGTTTGTAGAAAATGATTTGGGGGTTGTTACTTTTTATGTTTCCAAAAATGCCATCAATTTACCGGGGCATGTTTTTTATTGGTATCCCGGATTATCTGATACGCGGCTTGCCGATTTTGACGTTCAAATAAAAACACCTGTTACTGTGTATTCAAACCTGCCCAAAGCCGAACATGAACAAAATGTATGGAGGGGAAAATCAACAAGTCTCAATGTATTTGCCGGTCAATATCAAACGATTTCCGATAATGGAATAGATTATGTATTCCCAATCAGCTATCATTTTGAGGAGTTTAAATCAAATATTGAGGGATCTATCAAACAATTGATGAAAGATAAAAATTTATCGGAATCTGAATATATTACTTTAAAGGACAGGAAATATAAACAAGTCATTGTCGGGGTATGGCCATTATATATGGGCGATGCTCAAATCATTGGAGATACGCTGCTAATCAATTACATAGAATAGGGGTCCGGTTTATGGGAAATGAGTTGATTGTAGAAAATGTTTGTTATTCTTACGGAAAGAGTTTGGTTTTGGATCATGTTTCATTTACTTGCCATGACGGAATTATCGCATTGTTGGGGAATAATGGGGCTGGTAAAACGACATTGATGAGTATTTTGGCGGGATTAAAAAAAGCGGATGCCGGAAATATCATATTAAACGGAGAAGATTTACTGCATTCCACACCATATCCTATCGGCCAAGTAGGATATTTACCCCAAAACTTTGACATTTACCCCAATATTTCCGGTTACGATTTTCTTTCATATGCTTTTGAAATGAAAAATATTCGTGTATCCAATAAAAAGGAAGCCATTCAGGAAGTAGTAGAAAAGTTCAATCTTCAATCTGTCATTCGTAAAAAAATCGGAAGTTATTCAGGCGGGTACAAAAGGAGGCTGGGAATTGCGCAAGCCGTATTGGGAAAGCCGGCTCTCATCATCATCGATGAGCCTACCGCCGGATTGGATCCTGAGCAAAGAGTTGAATTTAGAAGCTATTTATCGGAAATCAGCAAAGAAACGATCACGTTGATTTCCACGCATATCATAGAGGATGTGGAATTATACAGCAACAAAATTTTGATACTGAAAGATCAATCCATTCAGTTTGAAGGCCCAATAGATGAATTGATTTCTGTTAGTGTCCCGAATATTTATACAGCAGAAATTGATCTTGAAACACTTCTTCGCATAAAAAAATATATGACGATCATAGAAGAAAAACGCATTCATTCCAATGTCATCAAAATTAGATTTATAAAGGACCGGGACATTGATATGGACCACTATCATGATAAGGAGATATCTTTAGAAAATGCTTACGTCTATTTTCAAAAAAGATAAAGTGCTGTACACCCATTTTTTTAAAATATATGATGTAAAAGGGCGGAAGATGAAACTATCAGGCATTGTACTGTTCGTTCTTTTCATATGGACGATGATCAATCCGGCGCCATCCGATTATATGGCTTCCATAAAAGCAAAGTACATGCTGCATAGCACCGATAATGTATTTGATTATACCGTCCCGCTCATCTCCGCCTTTATGATATGTCTCGTTTTTTTCAATAACTATAAGAATAAGACCCATGAGTTCCTTTCGTTTTATAATCCGTATCATTTCAATTATTTGGTGTTTTATAGATGGTTCATGTATGTGTCGATATTTTCTGCAGGTGCTTTTATATGCGGCATCTTTTATTATCGTCATGTCGCGTTTATGGATGGCACGAGCCTGCTATTAAGCATTCGGTTTCTTCCCAACATCTTTTTTCTGTCTGCATTGATTTTGTGTATAACTGCATTAACGAAGAATAATTACACCGGCCTTTTTGTCATGTTATCCTATTGTATTGTCGACCTTTTATCTGGCGGAAGATTATTTAAAATATTTTCCATCGGCGCTCATGCCAACAATTTTTATTATTCTATCTCGCCCGTATATTATATTGTCAATCGAATAGTCATCACTCTTATTGGTACAGTATTGATATATGTTGGGTGTAAAAAATCACTGTCTGTACGATTTAAGTGGAAAAGATGAATTCGTGTGCAGGGCAGAAAGTGCAAATCTAATCATTGATTTTTAGCCGAAAAAGTAGTAAAATAGAGTTTACCGTGCTAGACGGGGAAATAGCGGAGCCCTGTACCCGCAATCCGCTCCAGCGGGGTTGAATCCCTTCCCGAGGCTGTTGTTTTGTAAGGCCTGCCTCAAGTAAGTGGTGTGGACACCCGGGTCCCGCGCAATGGGAACCCATGAACCATGTCAGGTCCGGAAGGAAGCAGCATTAAGTGGGCCATCCCATGTGCCGCGGGGCAGCCTGGGTCGAGCTAACTGCTTGAGTAACGCTTATGGAACACCGTCGACGGAAGGTGCACGGCAATAATCTGATATTAAATCCATCTGCAATGGCAGGTGGATTTTTTATGTTTTGAAACTTTTCCTTTTTCCATTCGTAAAAACAAGAATAGAAAAGAGGTGGCTGTAATGAAGAAAAAGCTAATTTTCTTTTTGGTTTTATTTTTTCTGATGATATTGCCAGTTCAAGCATTGGCTGTGGAATTTTCCATAACGGATGTAAACATTGACGCTTATTTGCACAAAAATGGGGACGTGCAAGTAACCGAAGTTCATTCCTATTCCTTTGACGACAAATTTCGGGGAATTACCCGGGAAATAATTCCGAAGAAGGGAACGGAAATAACTCATTTTACGGCGAATGAAGGCGAAAAAGAGCTAAAAGTGAAGAAAGAAAAGGATTTATATAAAGTGTACCGCAGCGGGAATCATGAAGATATTACCTTGGAGCTCCATTATGTCATTAAAAACAGCCTCTCCAGGCACCCCGATTTAACAGTGTTTTATTGGCCTTTTTTTGATGAGCGCAATGAAGCAGATTACGAGAGGATGACGATAACAATCCATCCGCCAGCTGATACCGATGATGTGATTGCCTTTGGATATGATGAAGCATTCGGCAAGGAAACCGTTGAACAGGACGGTGCTGTCACTTTTCATTTAAACAAGGTGGATGCCGGCCAAAACGGGGACATTCGGGTGGCATATGATTCGACATTATTTCCGGGCGTGGCCGAATCTTCTGATCAAAAGATACGTCAAACATTGCTGGATGAGGAGCAATTGTTCATCAACAAGGCACAAACATTTGCGGAAAACCGAAAGAAAACCGCTTTGGTTGGAAAATGGCTTTTATTTGTTTCTGCTGCCCTTTTGATCGGGTTGATGGCATCCGAGACGGTGAGGAGGAAACAAAGAAAAAGAGCAGCCAAAGAAGAAGTGTACAATAGGGAGAATATGATTCCGAAACAAAAGCTGAGCATGCCGGCTGTTCTTTATTTTTTACATCACTTTACACCGGAACTGCTGGCCGCAGCCTTAATGGATCTTGTGCGGAAAGGATACGTCAGGCAGGTTTCAGAAGATCAGTTTATGCTGCTGGATCGGGAAACAGAAGAAATTCATGAAAAGCTCCTGCTTGAATTGCTGTTTGAAAAAGTGGGCGGAGGCAAAACATTTAGCCTGGATGATCTGAAACAATACGTACAGTCGGAAATAAACCGTGCCACATATCAGGAAGAAACGAGGAAGTGGCAAGATACGGTTAAAAAAGAGATCGATCGATTCAACCTTTATGAAAACAACATGCCATTAAGGCGGACGCTCGGAATAGCGGGCATGGCCGTGCTTACATCGTCTATTTTTTTCATCATGTACGACCTTTATTGGCTTATGTTCCTGTCTATGGCATTGGGAATCACCAGTTTATGCTTGGCGATATTTTATCGACCTTTCTCTTACGAAGGCTTGCTTTTAAAAGAAGAGTGGGCCAGGCTTGAAAATGAATTTGAGCAAATTTCCATTTCGGAGTGGGACCGTTCCGGCGATGATGAAAAATGGCGCTTGCTTATATATGGAGTAGGAACGAAAAAAACGCGCCTGGCGGATTATTTTGCCCAAATGATGCCAAAGACTGTACCGGCCGCGGACAATCACTCCGCGGCGGGCTTTTTCTATACAGGACCATTCATTGCTTCTTCGTTCGAAACCGCAGATGAACATGTTCGGCAATCAACAACTTCCGACAGTTCCGGCACGTCTTCCTTTTCCGGAGGCGGCGTTGGCGGCGGAGGCGGAGGTTCAGGTGCTTTTTAATCGCTGTTGTCGCATGGATTGCTTCTGTAATTTCCGGATTGATTAAGGTATAATAATAACAAAGAAAAATTCGCTGAAATAGCAAAAGAAGGAGGAGCGGCATTGAGTTACCAAGCGTTGTATCGGGTTTGGCGCCCGCAGGCGTTTATAGATGTAGTCGGGCAGGAACATGTAACCAAAACGTTGCAAAATGCTCTCCTTCAGGAAAAAATATCGCATGCATACTTGTTTTCCGGACCGAGAGGAACCGGGAAAACGAGCGCGGCCAAAATATTGGCGAAGGCCGTAAACTGTGAACGCATGCCGGTATCAGAGCCGTGCAATGAATGTGCAGCCTGCCGCGGGATTATGGACGGGTCGATTTCGGATGTCATTGAAATTGATGCGGCATCCAACAACGGAGTGGAAGAAATCCGCGATATCCGCGATAAAGTCAAATATGCACCCAATTCCGTATCTTACAAAGTGTATATCATTGATGAAGTGCATATGTTGTCGATCGGGGCTTTTAATGCCCTGTTAAAAACACTCGAAGAGCCGCCGCGGCATGTCATTTTTATTTTGGCAACAACCGAGCCGCACAAAATCCCGTTAACAATTATTTCCAGGTGCCAGCGTTTTGATTTTAAAAGAATTACTGCTCATGACATTGTAAAAAGAATGGTTCACATTGCAAACGAAACAGGCTTGAATTATGATGAAAAGGCATTGCATGTCATCGCAACCGCAGCGGAAGGCGGCATGAGGGACGCCCTGAGCCTGCTCGATCAGGCTATATCCTTCAGCACCGATAAGGTGACGCTCGAAGATGCCCTCACAGTAACCGGTTCGATTTCACAAAACAGTTTGAACAAACTGGCGAAGGCGATTCATGACAAAGAAGTTGCGGATGCTTTGGAAGCCCTTGAGGAGCTGCTCATGCAAGGCAAGGATCCGGCCCGGTTTGCGGAAGATTTTATATTATATTTCCGCGATTTATTGCTGTACAAAACAGCTCCCGGCCTGGAGGAAGCAATGGCCCGGGTTCAATTGGACGAGGATTTTAAACAGTTATCTGAATCAATGCTCCCTGAGCAGATTTATGAATACATCGATATATTAAGCAAAACGCAGCAAGAAATGCGTTTTTCAAATCATGCGCGCACTTATTTGGAAGTTTGCCTTGTCAAACTGTGCCAAACGGAAGTAAAGTCTTTCCAAAATAATGCGCCGGAAGTGGCGGAGCTGTATAAGAAAATCGAGATGCTTGAAAAAGAGATTAAAACGTTGAAAGAACATTCAACAAAAAGAGCGGCTGAAGCAAAAAGCGATCCGCCTCCAAGAAAGGCGGTCCGAAGCAATGCAAAAGAGTTTCGGGTCAATGCCCGGCCGATCATGAAGATTTTGGAGAATGCAACGCGCCAGGATTTAAATGCCATTAAAAGCTGCTGGGGAGACTTGCTCGAATCTTTAAACAGCCGGAAGATGGTTCAGCTGGCGGCACTTCTCCACGATGCAGAACCATCTGCAGCTTCACCGGATGCGTTTGTACTAAAATTCAAACACGATATACATTGCCGGATGGCCATGGAAAATGAGTCGTATTTTCAAACACTTTCTCAAACGCTGGAAGAATTAACTGGAACAGCCTGCCAAATTGTTGCCGTTCCCGAAAAACAATGGTCTGACATTCGCCGGGAATTCATACAAACGAAAAAGCCGGATGGCGATCAGCCGCAAACAGATGAAGAAGATCCGCTTGTGGCGGAGGCAATGAAACTTGTCGGGTCTGATCTTCTTGAGATCAAAAACTAATTTCATACGTTGGAGGTTTTTTGAATGATGCGAGGAATGGGAAATATGCAAGGCATGATGAAGCAAATGCAAAAAATGCAAAAGAAAATGGCGAAAGCGCAAGAAGAGCTGGGTGAAAAACGGATTGAAGGCACGGCAGGAGGCGGCATGGTCACCGTCATTGTTTCCGGCCATAAAGAAGTGCTGGAAGTGAAAATCGATGAGGAAGTTGTCAATCCCGACGATATTGAAATGCTTCAGGACCTGGTTTTAGCTGCGACAAACGATGCTCTTAAAAAGGCAGAAGAATTAACAAGCCAGACGATGGGGCAGTTTACGAAAGGATTAAACCTTCCTGGCTTTTAGGAGGTTAACAATATGCATTATCCAGAACCAATATCCAAGCTGATTGACAGCTTTATGAAACTGCCGGGAATCGGGCCGAAAACAGCAGCCCGCCTGGCGTTTTTCGTGCTTGGCATGAAAGAGGATACCGTCCTTGACTTCGCAAAAGCGTTGGTCAATGCAAAAAGGGATCTTGGGTACTGCTCGGTTTGCGGGCACATTACCGACCAGGATCCTTGCTATATATGCAAGGAGGAGCGGCGTGACCGCAGCGTCATTTGCGTTGTCCAAGAACCGAAAGATGTCATTGCCATGGAAAAAATGAAAGAATACAACGGTCTTTATCATGTTTTGCACGGGTCCATTTCCCCAATGGAGGGGATTGGCCCGGAAGATATCAATATTCCGGATCTGCTTAAAAGGCTGCAAGACGAAACCGTTCAAGAAGTGATTTTGGCGACGAATCCCAATATTGAAGGGGAAGCGACAGCCATGTATATTTCCCGGCTTCTCAAACCGTCCGGCATTAAAGTCACAAGAATTGCCCATGGGCTGCCGGTTGGCGGCGATCTTGAATATGCGGATGAAGTCACTTTATCCAAAGCATTGGAAGGCAGAAGAGAAGTTTTTTGATTATCCCGTGATTAAAACCGCGGGCTTCAATCGGCAATCATTGTAAGGAGAGGCGCCGCATGTTTCAGAGACAAAAACTCCGTAAAGAATTTGACCAAAAATTCATCGAACTGATGGAAGAGGCCAAAAAAGACTGGTCCCATTTGAAAAAAATGATGGATTTAAGCTATGGAGAGAATGAGGAATTAAGATATAAAGCGCTGCTTGCCAAAGCGAAATATGTTTATCTTTTGCGCGAGGCAAAAATAAGAAAGATTTCAATAAAATGAAACCTTGCACCGGAGTCTTACTGGCCTGCAGGAAAAAAAAGAACTTCCAAGCTGCCTGCCGTTCTTTTTGGACAAACCGTTCATACAATGAATAACAAAGGGGGAAGGACAGGAGGGGAAAGCTTGGAGTCAGTTATCATTATTTCATCATTGGCCGGTTTGATCATTTTCTTGCTCATGGCGGGAAGACCGGGGCGGCTGTTTCGATTCATCGGTCAATCAGCGATGAAACTGGTCATTGGAGCGTTATTTTTATTTTTTTTAAATGCCTTTGGCAACCAATTTGGTTTATATGTTCCGATTAATTGGATCACCGCGGCCGTTTCCGGTTTTCTCGGGTTGCCGGGAGTTGCTGCACTGTCCCTCATTCAACTATATGTCATTTCATGAAACATTCGTCAAATTTTGGCGGATGTTTCAGTTTTTTTTTCTGTTTTTTAAAAGACAAACACAGTAACTGTCCACCCTGCATAAACTTTACAGACCAGTTATTGAAAACTCACAAATGTTAGAAATTGTGTATACAATTATTCTTGATGGGTACAATAAATTGTGTGGAGGTGGAGAGATGGAAAAGTGCATCATTTGCGAGAAGGAGAAAAAAATCGGGATACATCTTTATACATCATTTATTTGTACGGACTGCGAGCGGGAAATGGTAAAAACGGATACGGATGACCCAAAATATAAATTTTATATTGAACAAATGAAAGTGATTAAAGAAACGAAAATCGTCACATAAAACCAGGCTGTTGAAGGTTCAGCCCGGTTTTTTGTTTTTTATAGTAAAATTGGACATGGGACATATAACGGATTGCAAGATAGCTGTTTGTTCCTAAAAGCGTTATACTAAACGACATATACAATTAGCGGAGGTAAATGGATGGGCGGATTGTTTATTACGGTAGAAGGTCCGGAGGGTGCCGGCAAAACGACCATAATGGAAAAATTACGTACCTACTTTGCTGCTTCCGGGGTACCGGTGCTTGCTACGCGGGAACCGGGCGGCATCGAGATTGCTGAAAAAATCCGAACGATTATCTTGGACAAAGAACATACGATGATGGACGGAAGAACGGAGGCATTGTTATATGCAGCGGCGCGCCGCCAGCATTTAACGGAAAAAATCGTGCCGGCACTCCGGCGCGGAGAAATTGTATTATGCGACCGTTTTATTGACAGTTCTCTTGCTTACCAAGGCTTTGCCAGGGGTCTTGGCATAGACGAGGTGTATGCCGTCAATCAATTTGCTGTTGATAATCTTATGCCGGATTTAACATTGTATTTTGATATCGAGCCTGATATTGGGCTTAAACGAATTGCCAAACATGCTGGAAGGGAGAAGAATCGCCTTGATTTGGAAACAATTGAATTTCACCGGAAGGTAAGAGAAGGCTATAAATTGCTGTTAAACCGTTTTCCCGGCCGGATTGTAGAAATTGACGCCAGCCAGCCGATGGATAATGTATATGGGACTGCAAAGAATATTATTGAAAAGCATTTATCCGGGATGTAGGAGTATTGTCGATTTCACATGAAAGATGTTTGGATATAATGAAGAATATAACGATGTCACATATTCGTTTAGCTGATATAATAATGATAATAACAAATATTTGTTTTTCACTTTTTAAAGGGGTGATACACAATGAAGTTGATTTTAGCCGTAGTTCAAGACCAGGACAGCAACCGGTTGATGAACGCATTGGTTGAACATAATTTTAGGGCTACAAAACTTGCATCGACAGGCGGGTTTTTAAAATCGGGCAATACGACGTTCATGATTGGAACGGAAGACATTCGTGTTGAAAAAGCGCTTGAAGTGATCAGGGAAAGTTGCAAATCTCGGGAGCAGCTCATGGCACCGGTTTCTCCGATGGGCGGAAATGCCGATTCCTACATTCCTTATCCCGTTGAAGTGTCCGTTGGAGGAGCTACCGTTTTCGTACTTCCGATTGAACAATTTCATCAATTTTAGGGTAGCTTATGAAGATTAACGAGACATCCAAATCAAGAGTAGGCCAATTTTTGGGCGGACAAAAAATAAACCGTTCGGACAACCCGGGGTTTTCCGAAATGGTTGCTTTCCAGGGAATGAAGTTGCAGGAAGAACAACTTGCCCAATTGATGGCCGATTTGTCCGCAGCCGGCGAACGGCTCGGGAAGACACGAAGTTTCCAGGACTTGGCCAAATATAAGCAGCTCGTCAAAAGATTTGTACAGGAAGCTGTTGAATTCGGCATGAATCTAAAGCAATCTCATAGCTGGAACAGATTTTCTGAAGGAAGAACGCTTCAGATCGTTGAGACGATAGATGAAAAATTAATTGAATTAACGAATGACATATTGGAAGAAGAAAAGCAGTCCATTCGTATTTTGGAGAAAATCGGAGAAATAAAAGGGCTGCTCATTCATTTATATACGTAAGGATGAGTTACCGGTGGCTTTAAAATGGGAACAATTTGAACAAGTACAGCCCGCGGCTGCCAGGCTGCTGAAAAATAGCCTCCAATGCGGCCGGGTTGCCCACGCCTATTTGTTTGAAGGTGAACATGGGATCGGCAAACGTGAGGCAAGCATGCTGCTCGCATCCAGCATGTTTTGTGAGGACAACAGCAATGATGTAAATCCTTGCGGACACTGCAACAACTGCAAGAGAATTGAAAGCGGCAACCACCCTGATGTTCATATCGTGGAACCGGACGGGGCTTCCATTAAAATAGATCAAATACGGTCATTGCGGGGAGAATTCAGCAAATCGGGAATGGAATCAAATAGAAAAATATATATTCTTATTGATGCAGAAAAAATGACAGTGCAAGCAGCCAACAGCCTGCTCAAATTTTTGGAGGAGCCGCATGGGCAAACGATGGCGATCCTCGTTACGGAGCAGCCGCAGCAACTGTTGCCGACCATTATTTCAAGGTGTCAAAAGGTATCTTTTCACCCATTAAGCCAGGAACAATTTTTCGGGAGACTGTTGCAAATGGGGGTTCCCGAAACGAAAGCTGTCCTGCTGGCGGCTGTGACGAATGATTTGGAAGAAGCGCTTAGGCTGAATGGCGAAGATTGGTTTGCACAAGCCCGAATGATAGTGTTAAAATTATATGACATCTTAAAAGAAAATCCGCTCTATGCCATGACGGCTTTGCAAAATGATTGGCTGAGCCATTTTAAAGAGAGATCCCAGCTTGATTTAGGCTTATCGCTATTAATGCTTTTATATAAAGATTTATTTTATTTGCAAGTGGGGAAGGATCGGATGCTTGTTTATCCTGATGTGAGGGATAAACTGGAAAGAGATGCACGGCAAATGCCGCTGAGCAGGATTTCCGAACAAATTACTGCCATATTGGAAGCCAAAAGAAAATTACACGCAAATATGAATCCTCAGCTATTAATGGAACAGCTTGTGCTGAATTTGCAGGGGGGACCTTCTTTTGTATAACGTAGTAGGTGTCCGGTTTAAAAAAGCCGGTAAAATATATTATTTTGATCCCCAGGCTCATCCCGTCGGAAAGAACGACTATGTTATCGTCGAGACGGCCCGGGGCATCGAGTTTGGAAAAGCCGTTACAGACAAGAAGCAAGTAAGTGAACATGATGTTGTGCTGCCGCTAAAAAAAATCGTCCGGATTGCCAATCTGGACGATAAACAAAACGTGGAAGAAAATAAAAAAGCAGCGGAAGAAGCATATGAAATCTGTTCAAAGAAAATTGCCGAACATCAGCTCGATATGAAGCTCGTAGATGTTGAATATACATTTGACCGCAATAAAGTCATCTTTTATTTTACCGCAGATGGACGGATTGACTTCAGGGAATTGGTGAAAGACCTGGCCTCTATTTTTCGTACGAGAATCGAATTGAGGCAGATCGGTGTAAGGGATGAAGCCAAAATGCTCGGAGGGATTGGGCCGTGCGGGCGTATGCTCTGCTGCTCCACCTTCCTCGGGGATTTTGAGCCTGTTTCGATAAAAATGGCGAAAGACCAAAACCTTTCATTAAATCCAACCAAAATTTCCGGACTGTGCGGACGGCTGATGTGCTGTTTGAAATATGAAAATGACGAATATGAAACAGCCAAAGCCGAGCTCCCCGATGTGGGAGAGATGATTCGCACGCCGAACGGATCGGGAAAAGTAATTGGTTTAAATATTTTGGAAAGAATTTTGCAAGTGGAACTGTCCGGTCAAGAGCGGATTTTAGAGTATACGTTGGAAGAGATTACAGCTCAAAGTGTGACGTCTGTTCAGGCCTCGGACTAATGGGGTGGTATGATGAATGATAAGAAGGAATTCTATGATTCGGTAAGCAATATGGAAATGCAAATCGGCGAGTTGTATCAGCAGCTTGGCGAATTAAAACAGTATCTGGGCGAATTGATTGAAGAAAATCATGCCCTGAAACTGGAAAACGACCATTTGCGGAGACATCTGAATCAAGGAATGGAGCAGGGGAAATTCTTATCGGCCGGCAAAAAAAAGGACGAGCACGTTGAATATGATTATATGAAAGAAATTGGTGAAGGCTATGACAATTTGGCCCGCATATATCAAGAAGGCTTCCACATTTGCAATGTGCACTTTGGAAGTCCCCGCAGGGATGAAGATTGCCTATTTTGCCTTTCCTTTCTGAATAAAAAATAATGATGAACATATGGCCTTCCTGTATTTGGGAAGGCTATTTTTCAAGTGTACAATGCCTGCTGCAATGGAGTGAAGATACGTGGTTGAGTTATATGAAGATGAACGATTGGATTACCTGCTGGCTGAAAACCTTAAAATCATTCAAAGCCCGACAGTATTTGCTTTTTCCCTCGATGCCGTCCTGCTGGCGCGCTTTGCTTATATTCCGATTCAAAAGGGAAATATTATCGATTTGTGCAGCGGCAATGGAGTTGTCCCGCTTTTATTGAGCAATAAAACGAAAGCGGCCATTACAGGGGTGGAAATTCAAGAGCGCCTTTACCAAATGGCTGTCAGGAGCATCCGTTACAACGGGCTGGAGGACCGGATTCAAATGATCCATGGCGATTTAAAAGAAATGCCTAAAACAGTCGGTCACGGCAAGTTTGATGCCGTAACCTGCAACCCCCCTTATTTTGCCTCCCCCTCCCCGCATGTCATGAATGAAAATCAATATTTGGCCATTGCCCGCCATGAGATTCTTTGTTCATTGGAAGACGTCATCCGTGTCAGCAGCCAGTTGCTCCGCCAGGGGGGCAAGGCGGCTTTCGTCCACAGGCCCGATAGATTAATGGATATTTTAACGTTCATGAGGCAATATCGGCTGGAGCCAAAGCGCCTGCGCTTTGTGTATCCAAAAAGCGGGAAAGAGGCCAATACGATTTTGGTGGAAGGGACAAAAAACGGAAATGCCGGCTTAAAGGCGCTTCCGCCTTTGTTTGTCTACGATGAAAATAATGAATATACACCTGAGATGAGAGAGATTTTATATGGGGAACAATAACAAACATTATTTTTATGTACTCCAATGCAGCGACGGATCCTATTATGGCGGCTACACGGTGGATCCTGAACGAAGGCTTGCGGAGCATAACGGCGGGAAAGGTGCAAAATATACGAGGGCAAGGCTGCCCGCGAACATGATCCATCTTGAGGAGTTTGGGGATAAAGGCGAAGCGCTGCGGGCCGAATATGCTTTCAAACGGCTATCGCGGCACCAAAAAGAGCAATTTTTAAAGGCTGGTGAACTAAATGCACAGTCAGAATAACAATTATGAACATGCCGGCGGAGCCCTATATTTGATACCCACTCCGATCGGAAACTTGGAAGATATGACGTTCCGGGCCATTCGGCTTATGAAAGAAGCGGATGTTATAGCGGCTGAAGATACGAGAAACACAAAAAAACTATGCCATTACTTTGAAATCAATACCCCCCTCGTCAGCTATCACGAGCATAATAAAGAAACGAGCGGCCGCCGGCTGGTTGATCGATTGTTGAAAGGGGAAAAAGTGGCGCTTGTGAGCGACGCCGGAACGCCATGTATTTCCGATCCCGGTTTTGAAATTGTCGGGGCCGCAATTGCAGAAGGAATTCCGGTCGTTCCATTGCCGGGGGCCAATGCTGCCATCACGGCGCTCATTGCATCCGGACTGAACCCGCAGCCATTTTATTTTTACGGCTTTTTGCCGCGGGGAAAAAAAGAAAAGAAAGAGGCGCTTATACGTTTAAAATATCAGGAAGGAGCGATCCTTCTCTATGAGGCGCCCCACCGCTTGAAGGAAACACTGCAGCAAATGCTGGATATTTGGGGTAACCGAAAGATTGTTCTATCACGGGAACTGACGAAGAAGTTCGAGGAATTTTTGCGCGGGACGGTCCAAGAGGCGCTTGAATGGGCAAAAGCCGAACAAATTCGCGGTGAATTTTGTTTGGTTATTGAAGGAAACGGTGATGATAAGCAGGAAGAACCGTCGTGGTGGGCGCCGCTTACGATAAAGGAGCATGTGGAACAGTATATATTGGAAAAAGCAATGCCTCCAAAAGAAGCAATCAAACTTGCTGCAAAGGACCGAAAGCTGCCAAAAAGGGAAGTATACCAGGCCTATCATATAAAAGACGAATCATAATGCACGAAGTTCCAAGGATGGAACCCGTGCTTTTCTTAATTTTTCGCTATTTAAACATAAATTGCTTTTTTTTGAATCAGATGGTACATTATATCATATGTTAATTCTGAGTATTTTTATGGGGAAAGGGTGAAAAAGGTTGACTAGACAATTTGATGCTTTATTCGATGAATGGTCGATGACGTATGATCATACCGTAAAAGGTTCGGACATTGAATATAAGGAAGTATTCGAAGGCTATGATGATATTCTTTCAGAGGTTGCAAAAAAAGCAAAAGGGTATATATTTGAATTTGGGGCAGGTACGGGGAATTTAACCGAAAAAATGATAAAGATGGGCAAACAGGTTTATGGAATTGAACCTTCCGAAGGGATGAGACGCATTGCTCGCAAAAAATTGCCCGGGGTGACGATTGTAGAAGGAGATTTCCTGGAATTTCCGATGCCGAAACAACATCCGGATACGATTGTCAGCACGTATGCCTTTCATCATTTGACAGATGACGAAAAAACCGGGGCCATTCAGCAATTTGGAAAAATGCTCGGGGAAGGCGGGCGAATTGTGTTTGCCGATACGATATTCGTGAGTAATGAAGCGAAACAGGATATGATAAAGGAAGCGGAGAGCAAACAATTCAACCGGCTGGCCGCTGACCTGAAGTCCGAGTTTTATACGACCATCCCAAAAATGAATCAATTATTTGGCGAAGCGGGCTTTGATGCATCCTTTACTCAAAAAAACCGGTTTGTATGGCTTGCAGAAGCAATGAAAAGGAGAGAGTGATAATGGCGAAGCAAAAGATGAATGTTGAAAGTTTCAATTTGGATCATACGAAGGTGAAGGCCCCATATGTCAGGCTTGCAGGTGTCATCAAGGGAGAGAAAGGGGATATCATCAAAAAATATGATATCCGTTTTTGCCAGCCGAACAAAGAACATATGGAAATGCCGGCATTGCATTCACTTGAGCACATGATGGCGGAGTTCAGCCGGAATCATTCCGACAAGATCGTGGACATCAGTCCAATGGGCTGCCAAACGGGCTATTACATGTCCTTTGTGAATCACGATGATGATGATGATGTATTAAACATTTTGGAGAAAACGTTAAACGATGTATTGGAAGCAACGGAAGTCCCTGCGTGCAACGAGATTCAATGCGGATGGGCTGCCAGTCACAGCCTTGAAGGAGCCAAAGAAATTGCACGGAAGATGCTCGATCATAAAGATGAATGGACGGAAGTTTTTTAAAATTTGACCAATAAGAGCCGTTTCCTTTTAAAAGAAACGGCTCTTATTTATTTAGCTATACATCCAGTTCTTTCGTTTTAAAAGCTTCCTGAATTTCATTGATGAGCTGGTCGGCGCCTTCCTTGCTTAATACCAATTTTCCTCCTGCAATCAGTACGTTGTCGTCTGACACAATGCCGGTTATATGGCAGCTCATGCTCGGTTTGTACTTTTTTAAAATAATCCTGTCATCGTCTACATATATTTCCAATGCGTCTTTTTCCTCAATTCCCAGCGTCCGCCTCAGTTCAATCGGGATGACAACCCGCCCGAGTTCATCCACTTTTCGCACAATTCCGGTCGATTTCATTAAATTGCTCCTCTCCGATTTTTCTTCTTTTTTTATCCCATCTATATCAAAACGATCATGTTTAATAGACTAGTTAGTTACATTCATCGTACCAGTCTTTCCCATATCCGTCAATTATTAAATAAAAAAATTGTCAATTTCTTGAATAGAATGTCCTATGAAAAGATAACTAGCTCCAAGCGATCAAATGCTTCAATTTAATAAAAACGTCCGTTTTGCCATAAGTTCCCCAGGTTGCAGGATTGTTTGATTTCACGTATATTTTTACTGTAGAAGAGGCCATGATGATTGCAAATAGGCATTTAATATATAGTCCATTTGAGGCAGTGATAAGAGGGAGGAAAACAGCGTGAAGGAGAAACTGAAAACTTTTTACTTAACGACACCGATTTATTATCCGAGCGGCAATTTGCATATCGGCCACGCGTATACGACGGTAGCGGGCGATGCGATGGCACGTTATAAAAGAATCCGCGGTTATGATGTCATGTATTTGACGGGGACGGACGAGCACGGTCAAAAAATTCAAAAGCAGGCGGAAAAGGAAAATATTACGCCGAAAGAATATGTAGACCGGATGGCGAGCGGCATCCAGGAACTTTGGAAGCTGCTGGATATATCTTACGATGATTTTATCCGTACAACTCAACCGCGCCATAAGGATGTTGTTCAAAAAATATTTAAACGCCTTCTTGATCAGGGGGATATTTATTTGGACGAATATGAAGGCTTTTATTGCACACCCTGCGAATCGTTTTTTACGGAGCGCCAGCTTGTTGACGGCAATTGCCCCGATTGCGGCCGCCCGGTGGAAAAGGTAAAGGAAGAATCTTACTTTTTCAAGATGAGCAAATATGTGGACAGGCTTCTTCAATATTATGAAGAAAATCCCGAATTCATCCAGCCTGAATCAAGAAAAAATGAAATGATCAACAATTTCATTAAGCCGGGGCTTGAAGACCTGGCTGTATCGAGGACAACGTTTGACTGGGGAATCCCGGTGCCGGGGGATCCGAAGCACGTCATTTACGTATGGATCGATGCGTTGACAAACTATATTACAGCTCTTGGCTACGGTTCGGACGACGATTCAAAATACGTAAAATATTGGCCTGCTGACGTACATCTTGTCGGGAAAGAAATTGTCCGTTTCCATACCATCTATTGGCCGATCATGCTGATGGCTTTGGATTTGCCGCTTCCCAAAAAAGTGTTCGCCCACGGGTGGCTGCTCATGAAAGACGGCAAAATGTCCAAATCGAAAGGCAATGTCGTCGACCCGGTAATGCTTGTGAAACGTTACGGGCTCGATGCCGTCCGATATTACTTGCTGCGGGAAGTGCCGTTTGGTTCTGACGGCGTTTTTACTCCGGAAGGATTCATCGAAAGAATCAACTTTGATCTGGCAAATGACCTCGGCAACTTGTTAAACAGAACGATTGCGATGATCAATAAATATTTTGATGGAGTCATCCCTGCCTATAGGGGCTCTATCACTCCTTTTGACAATGAATTGCTCGCTGAACAGAAAAAGGCCGTCGAGCATTATGAAAATGCGATGGAGCATATGGAGTTTTCCGTAGCCCTTTCGTCCGTATGGCATATGATTAACCGGACAAATAAATATATCGATGAAACCCGGCCGTGGATTTTGGCGAAAGACGAAGAAAAACGCGGGGAATTAGGAAGTGTCATGGTGCATTTGGCCGAGTCCCTGCGCAGGGCAGCGGTGTTATTGCAGCCGTTTTTAACAGAATCGCCGAAAAGGATATTTGCTCAATTAAATATCACCGATGACCAGTTCAAATCATGGGAAAGCCTGGAAACGTTCGGCAATATTCCGGAAGGGACAAAAGTGGTTGAAAAAGGAGAACCGATTTTTCCAAGGCTTGATATGGAAGAAGAAATCAGCTATATCCAGAATGAAATGAGGGGGCCCCAGCCGGCAAAGGAACCTGAAGAAAAGCCGGAAACATCTCCTGAAATTACGATCGATGATTTTATGAAGGTGGAATTAAGGGTAGCTGAAGTGATCGACTGCGAACCGGTCAAAAAAGCGGACAAACTGTTGAAATTGCAGCTTGATCTCGGGTATGAGAAACGGCAAGTCGTTTCCGGAATTGCCGAATTTTATAAACCCGAAGAGCTAATCGGCCGAAAAGTGATCGTGGTCGCCAACTTAAAACCGGTCAAACTTCGCGGTGAATTGTCGCAGGGAATGATTTTGGCCGGAGAAGAAAATGGCATTTTATCAGTTGCTTCCGTCGATCAAGATTTACCAAATGGTGCCATTGTAAAATAAACTTAATTTAATTAAATGTTCAGAAAACAATCAAAGCGTTGGGGGCATAGAGAGAAAGGCTGATTAGTCCCTGTTTCAGCCTGACTTTCTATGTTCTTTTTTTGTAATACAAATGTTAGCTTGCTGTGACTTATGTTACTTTTAAATACTTTATACTCGAAAAGGAGAGAAAAGCCCATGCTGTTTGATACACATGTCCATTTAAATGACGATCAATTTAACGATGATTTGGAAGAGGTTATCGGTCGGGCAAAAGAAGCAGGGGTAGAGCATATGGTCGTTGTCGGTTTTAATCGGAAAACGGTCAAAAAAGCGCTTCAACTAGTCGACGAATACGATTTTTTGTATGCGAGCGTCGGCTGGCATCCGGTTGATGCCATCGATATGACGGAAGAGGATTTGAAATGGCTTGAGGAAAAAGCCCGCCATCCGAAGGTAGTGGCTTATGGGGAAATCGGGCTTGATTATCATTGGGATAAATCGCCGAAAGATATTCAGCAAAAAGTTTTCCGCAAACAGATCAGACTCGCAAAGAAGCTGGGCTTGCCGCTGATCATACATAACCGGGAAGCAACTGAGGATATTGTTCAAATTCTCAAGGAAGAAAACGCCAAGGAAGCTGGCGGTATTATGCATTGTTTCAGCGGGAGTGCGGAAACGGCCAAGGAATGTTTGGCACTTGACTTTTACATTTCCTTGGGCGGCCCTGTTACGTTCAAAAATGCCAAAAAGCCGAAAAAAGTGGCTGTAGAGGTTCCGCTTGACAGGCTGCTGATCGAGACAGACTGTCCGTACTTGGCGCCGCACCCGTATCGGGGAAAGAGAAACGAACCGGCATACGTGAAACTGGTAGCTGAGCAAATTGCCGAATTAAAAGGAATTTCCTATGAAGATGTCGCCCGGGCGACTGCCGAAAATGCCAAGAGATTATTCGGGATACAATAACCGACATTCCTGCCCCTGAACTTTGAAAACTCTTCCTGAATCATTGAATGAAAGTAAGCCGAAACCATTCCAATAAAAAGGAATGGCTCTTGATACAAAATGCTCATTCATGAAACGAAAAGGAGGAGTCGTTCATGGGCCATAATATTCATATAAAAAAACGAAAAAAAATGGGTCTCGCTGCTGCGAGTATTCTCGTTTTTGCAGTTACCCTCACCACCCTGATCTACGAAGGCACGAAAAAAACGGTGGCCTTAACCCTGGATGGAGAAAAAGTCGTGGTCAAAACGCATGCCGAAACGATCGGGGATATATTGGATGAATTGGAAGTTGACGTAAAAGAATGGGACTATTTATCGCATAAACCGGAAACGGTTTTAAAAGATGAATTCTCTTTTGTCTGGGAGCCGGCGAAGAAAGTAGAGATCACAGACGACAATCATTCAGCAACTGTTTGGACAACTGCGAAAACCGTAAAACAGCTTTTGGAAGAAAAAAACATTAAATTAACAGAACATGATAAGATCAATGTATCCCTCAACGAAAATATTGTTGCCAATTTGGGCATTCAAATAGAGCGGGCTTTCCCCCTTGTCCTAAAGGATGGGGAAAACGAGGAAAAAGTGTGGTCTACTGCCACTACAGTCGCTGACTTTTTAAATCAGCAAGGGATTGCCCTCGGCCAATTGGACCGGGTAAAGCCCGGGCTTGAAGAAGAAATTTCTCCCAACGGCGAAGTTCATGTCATTCGGGTCGAAAAGGTCACTGATGTAGTGGAAGAACCGATTGATTTTGATGTTGTTACAAAGAAGGATCCTTCTTTGCCAATCGGAACAGAGAAAGTAGTTCAGGAAGGAAAACAAGGCTTTATTAAAAAACAGTACGAAGTGACAATGGAAAATGGCGAGGAAGTAAAACGGGCACTTCTCTCGGAAAAGAAAATAAGAGAAAGTGTCGAAAAGGTGGTTGCTGTCGGAACAAAACAGCGGTCCGAGGAAAAAACGCCACAACCTGAACAAAAAACAGTCAACGGCGAAAATGAGATTTCCGTAAACGCAACCGCTTATACAGCAACATGCAGCGGCTGCTCGGGTGTTACGGCTACCGGAATGGATTTGCGGTCGAATCCGAACGCCAAAGTGATTGCCGTTGACCCGAATGTGATACCACTTGGATCAAAGGTTTGGGTTGAAGGTTATGGTTATGCTGTTGCCGGGGACACAGGCGGCGCGATTAAAGGAAACAGAATTGATGTGCACGTTGAATCGAAAGGACAGGCACAAAGCTTTGGCAGCAAACAGGTCAAGGTGAAAATTTTGGACTGAGCAGGAGAGCCATCTCCTGCTTTTTCTTTTTTCTCATGAGGCAGGTTATAATATGAGAGACGTAATCATCCTTGGCGTATGGAAAATGGAGGAAAAATGAAAATCAAAGAAATAATTGTTGTGGAAGGAAAAGATGATACGAAAGCAGTCAAGCGGGCGCTTGACGCTGATACGATTGAAACGAACGGTTCTGCCGTGTCCGGGGAAACGATTGAAAAAATCCGGCATGCCCAGCAAAAGAGGGGCGTAATCATATTAACGGATCCTGATTTTCCCGGTGAGAAAATCCGCAAAACGGTGAGTGCCAGCGTCCCGGGCTGCAAGCATGCCTTTATCGATAAAAAAGAGGCGATGCGAAGGGGCGGGAAAGGCATCGGTGTGGAGCATGCGTCGCCTGAAGCGATTCGCCAGTCCTTAAAAGAAGCGCATACGATGACCGAAGAGTTGAAAGAGGTTATTACAAAAGAAGACTTGCTTGATGCGGGGCTTATTGGGGGAATGCATGCCGCAAGGCGGCGGGCGCGGCTTGGCGAATTGCTGAAAATCGGCTATACGAACGGAAAGCAGCTGCATAAACGGTTAATGATGTTTCAAGTGTCCCGCAAAGATTTCACGGACGCCTTGGAAATGGTCAGACAGGAGGAAGGCCAGTGATGCACAAAGACATCGCCACCCCGGGAAGGACGAAGGAGATTTTGGGAAAATACGGATTTTCTTTTAAAAAAGGTTTGGGGCAAAACTTTTTGATTGATACGAATGTTTTAAGGAATATCGTTGAACACGCGGGCCTGACGAAAGAAACAGGAGTCATAGAAATCGGTCCGGGAATCGGTGCCTTGACGGAACAATTGGCGAGAAATGCCCAAAAAGTGGTTGCCTATGAAATCGACCAACGGCTTTTCCCCATCTTGAAAGACACACTCTCCCCTTACGACAATGTTCGTATTATTCATGAAGATGTATTAAAAGCGGATATTCAAGCAATGATCCCAACCGAATTGGCCGGATCAAAGGAGATCATGGTTGTTGCCAATTTGCCGTATTATGTCACAACACCCATCATTTTCAAGCTGCTTGAAGAACACCTTCCGATCCGCGGGATTGTCGTCATGATGCAAAAGGAAGTGGCTGACCGAATTTCAGCCCGCCCCGGCACGAAAGATTACGGATCGCTTTCCATTATGGTCCAATACTACACATTGGCGGAAACAGCGATGATCGTCCCCAAATCCGTCTTTATGCCGCAGCCGAAAGTGGATTCGGCCGTTGTGAAAATGCTATTGCGGGAAAAACCGGCTATTGCCGTTAAAAATGAACCATTCTTTTTTCAAGTAATAAAGATATGCTTTGCCCAAAGGCGCAAAACGATCCTGAATAATTTGGCCAGCGGTCTGCCGAATGGGAAATTGAAAAAAACGGAAATCTTAAAAGGGATGGCAAAAGCAGGCATCGACCCCGCGCGACGGGGAGAAACACTGTCGGTAGAGGAATTTGGCGCTTTAAGCGATGCACTCCTTGAGACGTTTGGCGAAAAGACAACAGAATAAAGCCTTACTGCGAGTGAATCCGGGATGAACAGACACATTGAACGGGAAGGCCGCATAGCCTATGGCAAAGGAAATAAATTTGCGCTGGTTATGGAGTTGACGACCGTGATATCAATTAATACGATTGTCGGCCGCTTATCCTACCAATGTGATCTATTATTCCGGGTCATTGACATCATGGAGATGGACGGTCAAACAACAGCAATTCTCTATGGGGAGGATTACAGGCTGATAGCTGATGCACCAATAGATGATATAGTTCCTTTTTCCGAGGAGGAGAGGTTAACAAGATCTTCGAATATCCGCTCGCTGGAAGAACAGTCGCTCAAGCTTTTTCGGCAGGATCTGGAACTGATCCGGTCCAGGCAGGAATATACGGCCACGGACGGCTATAAGCGGGAATACAACTATTTTCAAATACCGGGACGTGTCCTTCATTTGGACGGAGACCCGAATTATTTGAGCAGGTGTCTCGATTTATATAAAAAATTCGGTGTATCTGTCAGGGGAGTACATTGTGACGAAAAAGAAATGTATAAAAAAATTCCAATTCTCATGGATGAATGCCGCCCCGACATCCTTGTCATCACAGGCCACGACGCCTATTCAAGTGCGAAGGGCAAGAAAATGGACTTAAATGCATATCGGCATTCCAAATATTTTGTGGAAGCCGTCAGGGAAGCGAGGAAGAAAAATCCAAATCTTGACCAACTCGTTATATTTGCCGGTGCTTGCCAATCGCACTTTGAATCTTTGATTTTGGCCGGAGCCAACTTCGCCAGCTCGCCGCAGCGCGTCAACATCCATGCGCTGGATCCCGTCTATATTGTAACAAAAATCAGTTTTACGCCATTCATGGAAAGGATAAATGTTTGGGATGTTCTTCGAAATACGCTGACAGGCCAAAAAGGATTGGGCGGACTTGAAACGAAAGGCGTCCTCCGTACCGGAATGCCGTTTAGGCCGGTAGATGATGAATAAATTATAAGATGTGTAAGCGGGTCAATTTTCTAAAAAGGAGTTGGCCCCTGTATTTCGGGGGTCAATTTTCAGTGAAAACACCAATCTTGCCGCATTATACATATATTTATACCGCGGTGTAATACTATTATTGTTGAAAAATGGGTCATTACGTAGAAAAAAATTGATTGACAACACCCTGCTTTCATTGATAAAATAATTAATTTATTTGACCTTTTTTACCTGGCGTGATATAATGGAAATCAGTGAGGTGGAGCGAAAAAAATGCCAAAAACATTAGCGAGCATTAAGAAATCCCTTGATTCAAACTTGGGCAAGAGATTGATGTTAAAAGCCAATGGAGGCCGAAGGAAAACAATTGAACGTTCCGGGGTATTGGCAGAAACATATCCATCGGTTTTCGTTATTGAACTGGATCAGGACGAAAATGCATTTGAACGTGTATCTTACAGCTATGCCGACGTTCTGACAGAAACGGTTGAGCTTACTTTTTATGATGAAACGACAGGTAATGTAGCGATAGGGCAGCAATAATGCTGCCTGTTTTTTTTGCTGTTAAAGAAAACATAAATTTTCTTTTGCAAATTTGGACCAATCCGGCTTCTGCCCCCTTGCTTCCCAAGAAAGAAGCTTTAACGTTTTCCCTTACCATAAATCCCCGCCAACGGCCATCTTGTGCCGGGATCTGCAAACATTGGAAGTCATAAACAAAAATGTTTGGACCAAAATATAAAAGCGGGCGAAGGGGGAATTCGCTTTGGGACGGAGAAGAGGAGTCATGTCGGATCAATTGAAAGAAGAGTTGGCAAAAGAGTTGGGATTTTACGACGTCGTCCAAAAAGAAGGATGGGGCGGAATTAAAGCCCGCGATGCGGGAAATATGGTGAAAAGAGCCATTGAAATAGCAGAACGGCAACTCGGCCAATCAAGACAATCGTGAAGAATGATGTGTTTTCTAGCCTGAAGTAAATAAACTGCCCGCACAAAGCCGGAGCACTTGCTTCGGCTTTTGTTCTGCCAAATTTTCTTATGAATATGAGGCCGAAAAAATATCCGCTTTGTCCAGATTCGACGGACAGGACGTCGCTGCCTGAGCCTGTCGACGGACAGGACGTCCTAGTGCAAAGGCGAAGCGACAGGACGCCGCTAAACAGGGGCTTGTGCATTTCTTATTTTTTTCCGGGTTATTGATCGAATGGTTTTTGGAAAAAGATCATGGTAAAATGGAAAAAATACGGTAAACGCCCAAGACGAACAAAGGCGCCAATTACAGCGGGCTCCTGTCTGTTGAGTCAGAATGCGAAGTAGGTGAAGCAGTTTGAAACTTTTAATCAAGGCGCCGGCAAAAATCAATTTAACTTTGGATGTACTCGGTAAAAGAAGCGACGGATATCACGAAGTGGAAATGGTTATGACAACCATTGACCTCGCGGACAGGCTGGAACTGAATGAGGTGAAGGAAGACCGGATATCCATTCTTTCCCACAGCCGGTATGTTCCCGGAGACGAACGGAATTTGGCCTATCAGGCAGCCAAGTTGCTGAAAGAACGCTATGGTATCCGCCAAGGTGTTGAAATATCGATTAATAAAGTAATCCCGGTAGCAGCCGGACTTGCAGGCGGAAGCAGTGATGCAGCCGCCGCGTTAAAAGGCCTGAACGAATTGTGGCAAATCGGTTTATCGGTGGAAGAGCTGGCTGCTCTTGGCTCGGAAATCGGTTCGGATGTGGCATTTTGTGTTCATGGAGGTACAGCATTGGCGCGCGGCAGGGGGGAAAAAATTACAAAACTTTCGTCACCGCCTTCATGCTGGGTGGTATTAGCCAAACCATCCATTGGGGTTTCCACTTCCGAAATATACGGAAATCTGGATATAAGCCGAATCGAGCACCCTGATACGGAAGGGATGATCCGGTCCATTCGGGAAAAGGATTATGAAGGTGTTTGCCAAAAAATGGGCAATGCCTTGGAGAGTGTCACGCTGTCCATGTATCCCGAGGTATTGCATATTAAAAATCAGATGAAACGGTTTGGCGCGGATTCCGTGCTGATGAGCGGAAGCGGGCCGACCGTCTTTGGGCTCGTAAGGCGTGATTCCAGGCTGAATAGAATTTATAACGGTTTGCGCGGGTTTTGCGATCAAGTATTTGCGGTCAGGATGCTCGGTCATTAGCTAAACATCATGTAACAATCCTTGCCTGCATACGTACAATTGTGTATATTTGCATTAAAATATTCGCTTATACATATTACTGGAGGTTGCATAATGAAATTTCGCCGTAGCGAGCGGCTTGTTGATATGACACATTATTTAATGTATCATCCTCGCGAGCTCGTTTCTTTGACCTGGTTTGCCGATCGTTATCAATCTGCAAAATCATCCATCAGCGAAGATCTTGTCATCATTAATGACATTTTTAAACATCAAGGCATCGGCTTTTTGCAAACCGTTCCCGGCGCCGCAGGCGGGGTGAAATTTTACCCGATGGTAAAAAAAGATCAGGCAGAAGCAATGATCAACGAGCTTTGTTCGTTAATTGCCGATCCCGAACGCCTTTTACCCGGGGAGTATTTGTTTATGACCGATTTGCTGGGAAATCCCAAAATCATGAATGAAGTCGGAAAGCTGCTCGCTGCCGCAGTGGCTGACCGGGAAATTGATGCCATCATGACAGTCGCCACAAAAGGCATTCCGATAGCGCAGGCTGTAGCAAACCAATTGAACGTCCCCTTTGTAATCGTCAGGCGTGATCCAAAAGTAACAGAAGGGCCTACAGTAACGATCAATTATGTTTCCGGCTCGTCAAAGCGCATCCAAACGATGGTTCTTTCAAAACGAAGTTTAAAGGAAGGCGCTCGGGTGCTGATCGTAGATGATTTTATGAAGGCGGGCGGGACGGTAAACGGCATGATTAATTTGCTTGAGGAGTTTAATGCGTCTGTTGCCGGAATTGCTGTTTTGGTCGAATCTGAACATGTGGAGGAAAGGCTTGTTGATGATTATATTTCATTGGTGAAATTGACCAATGTCAATATGAAAGAAAAAAAGATTAACGTCGTAAAAGGGAACTATTTTTCAAAGAAAATAAACTTTTTGTAAAGGAGAAAAAGAAAATGCGTACAATTTCAACTGGAAGTGCACCTGCTGCGATCGGCCCTTATTCTCAAGGAGTAGTCGTAAACAATATGTTTTACAGCTCGGGACAAATTGCACTTACACCGGAAGGAAAACTCGTTGATGGCGGTATTGTTGAGCAAACCCATCAGGTGTTTCGCAATTTGCAGTCGGTATTGGAAGCGGCGGGAGCATCTTTTGAAACAGTCGTAAAGACAACCGTATTTATAAAAAATATGGATGATTTTGCATCGATTAATGAAATCTACGGACAATATTTTCCAAATCATAAGCCGGCCCGTTCATGCGTAGAGGTAGCCCGTCTTCCGAAAGACGTCCTTTTGGAAATTGAAGTCATCGCACTCGTAAAGTAAACATTGGATCAAGGTGGATCCGGCGATAATGGCAAAGCCGAGAAGTATACCTTGATGTAAATGAAGCCCGCTGCTTTGCTGTTTTTCACCATCACGAACAATAAGCGCTCATATATTAAAAAATTCAAAAAAGTTATCGACTTTAAGAAGGAGAATAGCAAGTTATGTTGAATAACTACATTATGTACTATTTAGAGCGAGAAGGTGGTGAACACACAATGGAAGTAACCGATGTGAGGCTGCGGCGGGTCAACACCGAGGGGAGAATGAGAGCGATCGCCTCAATAACCCTCGATGATGAATTTGTTGTTCACGATATACGTGTTATTGACGGAAACAATGGGCTGTTCGTAGCCATGCCAAGCAAAAGAACACCGGACGGGGAATTTCGAGATATTGCCCATCCCATTAATTCCAATACCAGAAATAAAATCCAGGAAGTGGTTTTGGCGGAGTACCACCGTTTAGGTGAAATTGAGGAGCCGGAATTAGAAGAAGCTGGTGCTTCCTAACCCATATAATGACATAGAGCCTGCTGAACAGTAAGGCTCTTTTTCATAAGTTGCCAAGAGTATTTTTCTTCAAAAGAAGCTTATCTGCGTCCAGCTCCGACGGAAGGACGTCCTAGTGCCGCCTGCGCCACAGAAGGTGGCGGCCTAAGGCGGCCACGCCTATCGAGCTTTCCATATTTCCTATTTAACCCTTATTTCATTTTTTCGCCCCATATACCACTGGAAGAATTTATTCGCTCGTTCCACTGGCACATCGTTCACGCCTGAATGATGCACTGGCTTTCCCCTATTGGTTGTCTCAATGGACGCGAGACCCAGCATTTTTTGAATGATATTTCGTGTGACCTTTACCTCAATTACCTTTTCCCGTTTTGATACGAATAAAGAGGTAGTGAGCGCACCCTTTTTAAATTGAATAAACTGATCGTTTATGAGGTAACGAGTGTGAAAAAAGTCTAATAATCTTAAGATTAATATGCAAAGTAATAGGGCTGCTGAAAAAAACATCCAAGCCCATTCCATATCCAAAATGGTTGGCTTGAAGTAAAATAATGCACCTGTTGCAATGAGCCAGAACCAGCTTGGCCACAATATGCGTATCCAAAAGGATTTTTTCGGAAGACGGATCATTTCTTGTGTAATTTGATATGATGGCAAAATGTCCGAGACCATTTCATATGCTTTGTTGACCGGCAGAAAGGGATAAAGTGTATTAATTTCGAGCGTACCTTCTTCAGAACTCAAACTGCCGGCACTTGTTAGCTTCACTTCTGCAAGCCCAAGCAATCTTTTTATCAGCGACTGTTCAATTTCAATTGCCTGTACTTTTTCTTTTGAAATAGAGAAGGCTGTTTCATCTATGACGCCTTTACGGATGTAAATTTGGTTTGAATCAGAAGATATTTCATACTTCCCATACTTTAAAAAGGTTCTCACGATTCCAAAGGTGGCGGAGGCAATTAAGATTACAATCACAACGATTGTTACAATCCACCATGATCCCATTATTTTTTCCAAAAATCCACCCGCAGTATCATCGACATGAAAAATTTCGTTGATTTTGTAATAAAATGAAGCAATTAAAGGAATGAGAACTAAAAAACTTAGAGATGAAAAGGATGCTTTTATGATGTCCTTTCTCGTCGGTTGAAAATGAATGATTCGATTCGAATCTTTATGTTCAGTTTCAGCATGATCTAAATGCACCGCCTCGCCATGATCTGCATTTCTTACGTGTGCTTCCATTCGTTCTGCCTCTATTTGCGAGATCACTTCGAATGTTACAGTCGCATCCTCACCCGCCATCCCGGTGTCAAAATGGATAGATGTCATTTTAAACATACGATGGAATAACGATGTGTGACGATTGACGGTTTGAATTTTAGAAAACGGAATTGTTCGCTCCGTTTTGCTGAAAAGCCCTTTGTAAAGATGAAAAGATGTATGATCAAGTTCGTATTTATGGGTGAACCATTTATAGATGATTGAAAAGAGTGACAATCCAATTGAAATGAGGAAAACGATCCTCCCATATTTAATCAAGAGTGATTCCGACCCTGCCTTCAGTACATATAAGTAAATCACAAAGAAAAAAGAATTTCTAAATAATTTTCCTATATTAAAAAGCATAGTGAGCGGAGAATAACGTTTTATCTTCGTCATTGCTCCACTTCCTTTATTTTTGCGTATTTGGCAATTTGATCCCTCAACCTGACGGCCTCCTCTTTTGGCAGAGCGGGTATGGAATGAGAAGATCCCATCGTTTCAACCGACACGGAGCAGAGGCCATATTTTCTAAGAATGGGTCCCTGTTCGGTGGCAACCGATTGGATTTTTGTCATCGGAATAAGTTGATGCGTTTCAGTGATTGCACCTGATTTTAATTGCAAAAACTCTTCATCCACATCGTAACGCCAATTTTTATACAGTAAAAAGGGACTAATCAATGACCAAACCGCGCCGATGATGGCTAGCACTGTTATCCCGATCAATATCCACCCAATCCATTCTTTCCATGAGAAACGGTAATCAAGGTAAAATAAAATACCCAAAATAAGGACGCCGATGGCATTCGTAATCGTATCACCGATAAGCCAAACCTTGATTGCGTCCTTCGATAAACGTTTTTCAGGTGTATTTAACGGAGTATACACAATATCACCACCTGCATTCTCTCTCTATTATATATCATTGAATTATTCATCAAGAAATATCTCTTCAAGAGAAGGTTCGTCCACCTCGACACGGTAGACATCTATTTTATATTGGTTAAAAGCCCGTATGATTTCTGCGATTTTTTTCTCGTGTTGAAGCGTAATCGTAACATACGACTCTTTTATTTCTAGATCTGTTCCTGCTGAGTGCAGCCACTCATTAAGTGTCATCTGAAATGCCTCAGGGATTGGAGAATGCTTGAATTTTACTGTGAGCGTAGATCGATAGAACGATCTAAGTTCATCCATGGTGCCGATTTTAATTACTTCACCATCTTTCATAATGGCGATTCTCGTACAAATTTTCTCTACTTCATCTAAGTTGTGGGATGTCATAAAAATCGTTTTTCCTCTTTTTTGCAGATCATGGATCAGATTATGAATATGAATGGCGGATTCTGCGTCCAAGCCTGAAGTTGGTTCGTCAAGAAAAATTAACTCGGGATCGTGGATGATGGCTTGTGCAATCCCAAGTTTCTTTTTCATACCGAATGAATATTTAGAGGTTTTTATTTGGGCATGGTCCGCTAAACCAACTAATCGCAATACTTCCAGACAACCGTGTCTCCCTATGGGTTTTCCCGAAAGAGCGGATAGGAATTTCAAATGATCGATAGCGGTTAAAGAGCCATAAAAAGTGGAGTAGTCAGGCATAACGCCAATTCTTTTCTTAACTTGATCATTCGGTCCCATTACGCCTAAAAGCGAGTAAGTGCCGGAGCTCGGTTGAATAATGCCGGTTAACATATTGATGAATGTTGATTTTCCAGCACCGTTCCGCCCTAGAAAACCGAAGACTTCTCCTTTTTCTACCACCAAATCTATTCCCTGTACGACTTGAACCGCTCCATAGAATTTCTTTAGCTGCTTCGTTTCAATGGCGGTCATTAGCATTCTCTCCTTTTGAATATCAGATGGGCGATTAACAGCATCAAGCTGGCAAATAGCAATATCACTGCTATTGTGTAGTCTTCACGTTCCAAATAATAAAACGGTGTAATAAACTTTATCCAGCTCACCCATCCATTTGATGTGAATGTAACCCATAACCCGAAAATCGGAAAGGCAAGACCAATGATGGTCCCGAGAAACATTGTAATTCCGGGTTTTGGAATGAGAACCGATAATAAAACAGTTAAAGCAATTTGGTATATTAATAAGCTCATCGTTTGAGAAAAAATAAATACAGCAAACTGTTTAGAAAAGATGCTTATAATGATGAACGAGATTGCCACACAAACAAACCAAAAGAGTGCAATACCGAAAAATTTTCCATATAAAATCGACGCTCTTGATGTCCGCGTTACTAAAAATCGCATCGTTCGTTCACGTGTTTCTCTATTCATACAATCATGGGACAGCCCCATAACAAATAATTGCCCAAATAAAAAGAGTAAAGTCAACAGGCCAAGAGTGTGAATATGCTCCATCTCTTCAGGCGTAAACTCAATTACATTCAATAATACATTTGAAAATTTGGCTGAATAATAGGCGGTCAATAATAAAATCCCAATAATTAAAATGGATTTAATGCTTTTAAATAGGCTGAAAAATTCTCTTTTACTGATGACATACATACATTGCTTCCCCTCTCTCGTGATGATCCATCCAAAGTTATTATAAGTTGCCTACCTTAATAGGTTGGAAACTCCACCTTAATTTTTTCTTAATCCTTCAACATTTTATATCCGGATGATATGATGGCTAATAGATAAAAAGAGACTAGGTGATCGTATGCAAGAAGCACATTTATTGATTGTAGATGATGAAATAGCGATTTTACATATGTTAGAGACGATATTAAAAAGGGAGTCGTTCAAGTATATTGATACTGCCTCTACAGCAGAGGATGCACTTGCCTTAAGTAAAACAAAAAGATACGACTTAATCTTATTGGATGTAATGCTTCCAGACCGGAGTGGCTTTGAAATTTGTCCACTTATTAGGGAGACGACAGATGCTCCTATCTTCTTTTTAACGGCACGATCAACAGATTTTGATAAGCTTTCAGGTTTTGCATTAGGAGGGGATGACTATATTACAAAACCTTTCAACCCATTGGAAGTTGTCGCAAGAATTAAAGCCCGCTTGCGTAGGAAACCAGTAAATATAGCACATGCTTCGGAAACCATTTATCAATATGGAAACATTTATGTAAACACGTTTTCCGGAGAAGTAAAAATAAATGGAAGATCCGTGGATTTGCCTGCTCAAGTATACCAACTTTTACTTTTCTTCTGTAAACATCCAAATCAGTTGTTTAGTAAAAGTCAGCTTTATGAACAGGTATGGGGAGAGGAATTTCTAGGTGAGGATAATACTGTGATGGTTCATATAAGAAAACTTCGTGAAAAAATTGAGGAGAACCCAAGTAAGCCACAGTACATTGTTACAGTAAGAGGCCTTGGATATAAATTTGTTCCAGATTGTGACAAACATGAACATTCATAAACGATTTATTGTCCATTTTTTCATTCAAATAGTCTTAGTCTTTATTTTGTTATCTCTTATTTTATTGACGATATGGGGCATTATTGGATTTTATGCCATGAGTTCGGAGGCTGCAAAGGATTTATCCAAAGCGGATGACTTGTTCTTTTCAGACAGAATTTCAATTAAAGATGAGAAGGTTACATTTGATGAAAAACTAAAACAAATGGCGAAGAATCAGAATGGGCAACTCATAGTTCTGACAGAGAATGGTGATGTGGTCGGCTCCTATAATACTCTTGAACCTATACCCTCACCTATAAATAAAAGCGAACTGGCTTCATTGATTTTAGGCACTTCTACAGAATACTCGTATTGGAAATTAGATGGAGAGTATACACAACCGTATTTCCTTTTATTCCGTAAAAAGAGTCCGGAGATATTAAATGAAATGAAGTCCGAGATTGATTGGAAAAATCATCAACTTAACCTTTCCGAGGAGACTCTGCAAAAATTGAATAAAGAAAACGGCTGGGTTCAATTGGTCGATTCAACCGGAAAAGTAGTGGATGAATATGGCACGAAGAAACAGCCGACGAATTACTCGATTCAGAATCTCGACACGTTATCACAAGATCAGCATCATTCAACTGCTGCTTATTTTGATCAGGGGACCGGGCAATCAATCATTGTGGGGACGTATAACGCGAGTACCCCAACTAATTTAGAAGGAGGTCTTTATAATGCAATCAGTCAGGGTCTTTTAATCACTTTTATCCTTGTATTCCTTTTGCTTTTATTGGGAACATTTTGGTATGCACGTAAATTCGGCGTTCCCTTGATTATGATGATGAAATGGATTGAAAACCTTGGGAACGGTGTATTCGAACAGCCATATGATCTCCAACAACATCCCGTCTTGTTAAATAAAAAGGGAAAACTGAAAAAGAAATACCGATTATATAAGGATTTCATTGCAACTCTTGTTCAATTAACCGAAACCTTAAAACGAAACGAATCCGAGAGGCTTAAAGCGACTCAAACAAGGGAAGAGTGGATAACCGGCATTTCTCATGACTTAAAAACGCCACTAGCTTCAATCTCAGGTTATTCACAGATGTTAGAATCTGAAAATTATTCGTGGAATGAAAAAGAAACAAGAGAGTTTGCCAAAGTTATTTCGGAAAAGTCCTCTTATATGATGGAATTACTTGAAGACTTAACATTAACATACCGATTAAAAAACCAAGCCTTGCCCATTGTAAAGGAAAAGTTGGACATAAATGAATTCATACGCCGAACCATCATTTATTTTATCAATGAGCCCGCCAATAAAGAGATGAAGTTTATCTTCCAACCTTATCATGAAAGCATTCCTGCATTCATTGATCCAAAATGGTTTCAGCGAATTATCGATAATCTGATCGCGAATGCTGTCAAGTATAATCCACCAGGCACTACGATCACAGTATCTATCTCTTTGATTGAGCACCATCTAGTCATCATCAAGATTGAAGATAATGGAATCGGCATGAATAGTGAAACACTTGATAAGCTATTTCAGCGTTACTATCGCGGCACCAATACGAGCGGCACGAGCAGCGGAACCGGTCTTGGAATGGCTATTACCAAACAATTGGTACAGCTTCATAATGGATCCATTCAAGTGAAAAGTACTCCGAACAAGGGTACGACGATTCGAATTATCCTGCCAATCCAAGAGCAGGACGATGGGTAAGGTCCATATTTTAAAAATAAGGGTTGCCTTTTCAGGTCAAAAAGGACAATCCTTTTAATCATGAGCGATGTTTGTTTTGGAGTCAAACATTAAAAGGTTTTTCTGTGTCTAGCTCCGACGGACAGGACGTCCTGGTGCAGCCGCGCCACAGGACGTCGCTGTTTGAGCCTGCGTTCCTTGCCCGTGTTTCCTTTGTCTTGTCAGAGGCATTCAGTCTGTATGTCGATGGGCAAAGGCGCATGCGCCTTTTTTAAAAGATAAGAAAGTATAAAATTTGGGTCTACCACGGTCATTTTGACTGTGGTATTTTTGTTTTATGGAGA
>NZ_JBFEGN010000024.1:0-42776 GCF_047228825.1 Siminovitchia jepli | reverse complement strand
AAGTGGAGGAAATTGGAAAAAACACCAGGATAGCATCTTATTTACAGGGTTTTAACAACCTATATCACGGATTCAGGATTATATTAAAGTAATTACTCTGATTATATATGTGGTAACAGAACAGCAAATTAGGATGACAAATTCCAGTTTGTAAGGTTGAAATAATTAATTCTCACTTTTATTAAAATGGATCGAAGATTGTGATAGGGTGTACATACATTAACGGGTGGCACACATTATATAAGGAATTAAAACTTTTCTGGGTAAATTTAATTCAGAAATTTATTAAATTCAATGTTAAAATACAGTTCGATAACAATTGAGGAGTCTATTCAAGAATCAGGGCCCGATTGTGAAACAAAAAATAACAGGGAAGATACATATTAGTCATGTATAATATGTATTCCCCCTTTACGATTTAGGTCTTGATAATATACGATATCCGCGTTTTGTCGGCAGGACCCCTTATAATGTTTTTTTATTTATTGGAATAGGACAATACCTGTAATTGCAATAATATTACCTACGATAAAGAGCAGAACTGAAAATCCCATTAGATCTCGTAAGTCAATTTTAGCAATTGCGATTAATGGCAATGCCCAGAATGGACAAACAATGTTCCAAATACTTTCTCCCCATGCAACACCCATGGCTACTTTCCATGGCTCTACTCCCAATGTTTCTGCAGCTGGAAGCATGAAAGGCGCTTGAACAGCCCAGTGTCCTCCTGCAGAAGGGATAAAAATACTAATTATAATGGATAAAAAGTAACTAAACAGTTCATAAGTTTTGTAAGTCGCTAAGCTTAATAACCAGTCAGAAATCATCATTACAAGCCCACTGCCACCCATTATTCCCATCTACCTGCATAAAGGGGGAACTGAAGTATAATGCCTGACGCTGAAGACGTTCCTTCTCCGATCGCATTAGAATATTTAATTAAAGATCCGTGAGCAAAAACACCTAGAACATAAAAATGATGGCGATTGAATTAATATTCAAGTTAAAACCATTATTAGCAAAATAATAAACAAGGTATAATAAACCGAATAATCCTAGAGTCATACCTATGATTTTACTTTTATCAAATCTTTCGGCTAATGTTAAATTTTTACTTCTGCTTCCGAAGAAACTGCAGCCTCCTCTTCAAATAAAGATCCATCAACCGTTACTTCTTGTCCTTTTTTTGGCATCATTAGTACAAGTAGAATCGGTATAGCAATTATTAAACCAAACGTAATAAATAATGACTGAGAACCAAATATGGTTTCTGTTAGAGGAACAAGACCTCATATTACCGTATTAACATGAATCCGTGAAGGTAATATCCAGTTAAAAATTCCTCCTTCTCCTACCGAAAAAAGACTAGCCGAAATCCAGAAACCAGCTTATTATATTTTGAATTTGTTCGAATTTAACACAAAGCCTAATCATGTCATCATTGAACTGATTGTAGCGTTAAACCGGCCCATAGACGAATACCCATTTTGTTAAAATCGGGTTTCATCTTTTTTCCTGGGTCATATGGTGTATAGACAAAAAACTAAAGAAGGTGAATTGACATGAATCCTTATTTATATGGCTATCATGGTTATCCCATGCATGATTATGGTTATCCCATGCATCATCACGGTTATCCCATGCATCACCACGGCCATCCCATGCACCATCATTGGCATGATCACGGATTTGAGATGGACCAGATGCAATTTCAACATCAGGGCATGCATCCATATGCCATGCACCATATCCACCCTCACCACCATCATATGCATTAATGAAAATCGGATTAATAAGCTTGAGCGCTTGACAAGGGCGCTCTTTTATTTGTACATAACAAGGCTGCAGGAAATGTTTATTTGAAATTTATGGCTATTTTTGTCAGAGAAAAATTTTTATGATGAATGGAATACTTTCATGAGCATACATTTTACCAAGGGGGAATGCTCATGGAATTATGGATTACATTTGGTTTGGCAGGTGTATTGGCCGCTATCGCAGGATTTCTTGTTTATTATATCAGTACCGGATTGGATTTTGATGATCCGCTTAGAATTGATCCCTCCCCTTCTGATGAACCGGAAAAAACAAATAAGAATCATAAATTTTAAAAATATATTGACAAATGGGAATAGGATGTTTTATCTTTTAAAAAACAGGGTAATGACATGTAATAATGATCGGAAAACTGGAGGGAACAACGATGGAATTATCGGTTTTGATTGGATTGATCGTTTTTTTAGCGATAATTGCCGGAGGACTCGTTTTCTTTATCGGTTCCGCCTTAGATTTTGAAGATACCAGAAAAATCGATCGGCCTCCTTCCAATGACTGGCATCATGAATGATAAAAATGGAAAATCTCCTGCAGGCTGCAGGAGATTTTTTGCCTTTATTCATCGAGCATGGATATGTTGTCCTCATATTTTTTATAAAGCTGACGGACAATAGCTCCCCTGTTCCCTGGCAATTCACGCTTCATGAACTTGTGAACGGGGACGATTTCCTGAATGGAGTTGGTGAAAAACATTTCATCTGCCTCATGAAGGGCGCTCTCTTTAAATAGGCCTTCTTTAACGGGAATGCCCGAGCGTCCAGCCATTTTTAATATGAATTGCCTTGTAATTCCGTTTAAAATGCCCGTTTCGAGGGCAGGTGTGTACAAGACGCCCTCTTTTGCCCAAAATAAATTGGAAGTGATACCTTCTGCCAAATATCCTTCTTTTGTCAGGAAGATGCCTTCCTTATCAGGGTCAGGTCCGATCTCTCTTTTGGCGGCAGCATTGTTGAAAAAATGGTGGGATTTCAGCCGGCTTCCTGTTTCCGGCGTATTGCGCCGCAGTTTTAAAATGACCGCCTCTTTTTCCCGGAGGGGAGTGAGCGGCGGAAGCGGTTTTTGAAAAATAATAACGGTCGGATCTTCATACAGGGCTGTTTGCAGGCCGATGTCACCTATCCCTGCTGATACATTCATCCGGATGTAGGAATCCGGGAGCCCATTGATACGGCATAATTCGTGGATGATTGGCTTGATTTCGGAAGGTGTAAACTCTCTGTCTATCCCCAGCTCATTTAATCCATCGTTCAGCCTTTCTAAATGCTCTTCCAATAAAAACGGCTTCCCATTATATGTACGAAGCGTTTCAAAGATGCCCAAACCATATAAATAGCCATGGTCAAAAGGTGAGATGGCCGCCTTCTCCTTCTTGACAAACTTCCCATTTAAAAATAAAACCAATTTACTTCACAGCCATTCGAGTGATTTTCATAAAGTTGGCAAAAAGCTGTTTCCCATCACGGGTCATGATCGATTCGGGATGAAACTGGACACCTTCGACCGGCCATTCCTTATGGCGGATTGCCATGATTTCTTCATCTTCACTTTGCGCACTCACTTCCAAACAGGATGGGAGCCCTTCCCTGTTGACCAGAAGCGAGTGATAGCGTGTTGCCCGAAACGGTTCATCCAGTTCGGAAAAAATGGTTTTTCCGTCATGGTGGATTTCTGATGTCTTCCCGTGCAGCACATGTGGCGAAATACCGATTTCGCCTCCAAAAGCAACGGCCACCGCCAGGTGCCCAAAACCAATGCCAAAAATCGGAATTCTCCCGGAAAAATGCCGAATGATCCTGACAGTCATTCCTTCTTTTTCCGGCATGCCTGCTCCCGATGCAAGAATGATGCAGTCGGGGGAAAGCTTATCCATTTCCTGGAGTGAAAGCTTATCGGCCCGCTTGACGGCCACTTCCCTTTCCATAGCGCCAATCAACTGTACAATGTTATATGTAAACGAATCATCATGATCGATAATGAGTACCAACGCCAATCCCTCTTTTCTCTGCCAGTTCCTTTGCTTTCCAAAGGGCAGCCGCTTTTTTCAAAGATTCCTTGTACTCTGCCGCCGGCTCCGAATCAATGACGATTCCCGCCCCGGCCTGTACATGGCACATGTCCTCTTTTATCAGCATCGTGCGGATCAAAATATTGAAATGGAGATCACCGTTAAACCCGATCCAGCCAAGTGAGCCGGTATAGACCCCGCGTTTTGCGGGTTCCAATTCTTCAATCATTTCCATTGTCCGTCGTTTGGGTGCGCCCGTAATCGAACCGCCGGGAAATACAGCCTCCATTAAATCGTTTAAACTTTTATCTTCCGAAAGCTCGCCGCTTACATGTGAAACGAGATGCATGACATGTGAATATTTTTCGATCACCAACAGTTCATCGACTTTGACAGATCCGTAATCACATACTTTCCCGAGATCATTCCGCTCCACATCGACGAGCATAATATGTTCCGCCCGTTCTTTTTTATTGGTGAGCAATTCGTCTTGCAGAGCCCAATCCTCCGCCTCGTCTGCTCCGCGCGGCCTTGTTCCCCCAATTGGCCTCGTTTCTACATGGCGGCCATTTTTTTAATGAGCATTTCCGGTGATCCCGACACGATTTGACATTCAGGTGTATGAAAAAAACCCATATACGGTGAAGGATTCAATTTCCGTAATTCTTTGTACACCTGGATTGGCGGAACGGAAATGGGCTGCGACTGGCGCACCGTCAGGTTAACCTGTGAAACTTCACCATCTCTAATGTATTGCTGAATCTTTTTAACAGCAGCCTTAAACGCAGCCTCCGGTAAAGAAACTTGGATATCGTGATCGCCTTCTCCGGCATTTTCTGACATGCATTCCCCGATCGTTTGTTTGGATGCTTCCAGCCATTCCCATTTCATCCGGTCAATTGATTCCTCGGCCCTTCCATGCCGTAATGACATTAACCAGAGACTCTGTTCCTCATGGTCAAAAACAGCCCATTGGTCAAAAACCAGAAAATATAATATGGGAAATTGCACATCGTCTTTGACAATTTGGGGCAGGTTCACTACATGCTCTATGTAATCATAGCTAATAAAACCGATGGCTCCGCCTTGAAAATCGGGTATTCCCGGCAAAGGAGCAAAGGAAAAACGCTTCATCCATTTTTCAAGTGCTTCAAACGGCTTACCTTCCAATATCTGTTTCTCACCGTTATGAATAACCTCCAAACCGTTCCCAACTGCTCTTGCTTCCGCAAATGGACTGATCCCTGCAATACTGTACCGCCCTGTCCGCCCGCTTTCCAATAATACGTGCTTCTCCTTTTTGCGCGTCAGATGAGTGTATGCACAAAAAAAGCCATCTGAATCGAATGGTATTTTTTCAAAGATCACATTTCGTTTTGCCATATGTCAACACTTCCTACCTGTTCATATAAACATCCCATCCAAATTGTAAAATAAATGGTTGACAGAGTACAACCATTAATTAAAAATAAACTCCGCGGAGCTTTCCCCGTTGATCATTCTTTTTCCTGCTCTTTGCGAAAATGCTTCTTTTCTCTCTCAAATGCCTGCTTTGCTTTTTTCAAGTCCTTTCCCTCAATGTAATAGGCAATGCCTGCCTGGCCGATGCCATACGTTACCCCGCCGGCCACTGCGCCGGAAAGGACGTTCCCGGCAGCAGGAATCATTTTGGCCGCTGAACGGACTCCTTCCCTTACGACGAAAGCAACGCCAAAATTGACCCCAAGCGCTCCGATAAATTCGCCGGCAGTTGCCCTGCTGATTTCCCTTCCTGATATATAGGCGATCGCCATAATCATGATGGCTTGAAGGGCCGTTAACAGCGGCATATCCGCAAACGGAATCGGCTCAATTCCGATGATCACCGCCATGCCGGACATTGTTGCGACGATCTTCTGTGCCGCTTTTTTTTTAGCCGGAACCGCTTTTGCCGCTTTTGCAGTTTTTAATTTGGCATCATTCGGAAGAATGTCGACTAAATAAGCAGCCAGTTCATCCACGTTCCAGCGCATATCATAAACGATATTTCCGTCTTCATCAAAATCTGTATACGTGCAGACCGGAATCGTTGTGATAAGGGGAATGTGATGTTCCTTAAAGCGTTTTTCCATTAAATGGACGCCCGCTTTGATATTTTTTGCTTTTTCAGGATGGCCATCCAGCGGAAGCTGTTTATAATAAGGCGGATCAAGTTCATCCACTTGCGTCACGACGCAAATGACAGGTACATCATAGCTGTGGGCTTTGCGGATGAATGCCCTGATATCATTCAGTTCGCGCAAGTCTTCATCCACCCGTGCATCTGTTTCTTTTGCCTTGATTAAAAACAGGAATACATCCGGCGGATCGTCTTTCACTTCCTTTTTCATTTGTGCCACTGCACTATATTCATCTGCTTTTAGCGGCTTCTCGCTTTCACCAAGCCCCCTGGAATCCAGCAGCCTGATCTTCTTTTCTTCATCCGAAGGGTACCAAAGCCATTTTCCCCGTCCCGTACCTGCCTGGACGGATCCGGTCGCTTGCCGTCTTTCCCCAAACAAGGCATTGATGAGTGATGATTTTCCGGCCCCCCTTCTTCCAACAAGCGCAATTCTTGGTTCCCGTGCATCGATTGTAAGCTCCTTCAATTCAATGATCCTGGACTTCATTTTTTGTTTTGCATTGCCTGACAGCGGCAGCCTGTCCACCTGCTCCTTCAGATTTTTGAATACAGAAAAGAAGTTTTTGTCATTGCCCATCCCGATCCCTCTCGATCTGTGTTATATATGTATTTATATTTTCCCTATTTACCGTAATTGAACCATTTTCTATTTCTGTTTTTTACATCAAAAGATTATAATGGACAGGAGAGGAACGGTGATGATGGAGCTTTTACATTGGTCGTATACGAAAAAATACAATATTATGGCAATGTTTAATCCCTTTTTCCATTCAAAAGTTATTTTCAGGCCGATTAAAGACTATTATTTCGTTTATACCGTTCATTGGTCCTCCAGCGATCCTGTTGTTACCCGCCAGGATTTGGAAACGATGGAAATTCTGATGAACCGCGAGCTGGAAACAGAACAATCCTATTTTAAGAGACTTGTTTACAGGAATAATCCGGCAGGAACGGAGTGATGATGCAATGGTCAAGGCACTGGAGAAAAATCTCCATAGATTAAGAGAAAATGATCTTGTTTATTACGATGCGAAAGCGGACAGGGATGAAATCATCCAATATTACCGGCGTGTCAATCTGTGGGAAGTGAAATCATTATTCCGGCAGCTGCATGCCCTTGTGAAACAGACCCATAAAAACCGCCTTCCCTATACGGTAAGCAAAGACCAATATTTATATACGTGGGTGGATCTTCAGCCTAACGGTGAAATTAAAAGTATATACTCCGGAAAAAATCAAGATCCGGCCATCTTGATGGCAAAAGATGAAGAAGTTCGAAAAAAGCATGAACAGCTGATGGCAGAAAACAGCTTTCCCGATTACGTGCCGGCGGAACTGAAATTTAATGCCGAACACATTGTCCCGCAATCCTGGTTTTCTGGACGTGAGCCCATGAAAGGTGATTTGCACCATCTTTTTGCATGTGAACCAAGCTGCAACGCAACCCGGTCCAATTTTGCGTACTATGACTTTCCGGAATACAACCCGGAACTGCCCACTGAAAAAATACGAAACCAATGCGGCGTAGCTTCATCCGGGCTGTTTGAACCGGAATTCGGTAAAGGAACGGTTGCCCGCGCCCTGCTTTATTTTATCCTTCGTTATCCGAAAGGAATTAAAAAAGCATTTCGAAAAAAAGTGGACTTCACGCTCCTGCGGAATTGGAACAAGGCATTTCCCCCGGAGCTTTACGAAAAACACCGGAATCAGGCCATCTACCATATACAGGGAAATCGCAACCCGTTTATCGATTTTCCGGAGCTTGCGGAAAACGTTTATTTCCCCCTGCGGTGGTAATCTTTTGGTTGGCTAAACTCACCTTTATAGAGCCGCTTTCTTAGTATTGGAACCCCCAGCTTCCTGCCGTATTTTTGGAGTTCCCGTTCATCCCTTGGATGAACGAGTGAAACAACGGTTCCGGATTTGCCCATTCGGCCCGTTCTTCCGGAACGGTGGATATATTGTTCTGAGTCTTCCGCCAAATCAAAATGAATGACGTGTGATATCCCTTGAATATCCAATCCTCTTGCAGCTATATCCGTAGCGAGCAGGATACTGATATCTCCGGAATCCAGCTTTTTTAATGCCCTTTTTCGTTCATCCTTGCGCAAATCACTGTGCAGAATGGCCAAATCAACTCCCTCATAGGACAACTTATCCGCAATGACATGCAAATGACCGACAGAACGGATGAAAACGAGTCCTTTCATCCCGTCCATTTTCGCGATTTTACCCAGCAATTTGATTTTTTCGCGCGGCTCGCACAACAAATAAACATGCTCGATTTTAGATGGAACAGCTTGTTCCTCCTCAACTGTGACCCATTCGGGCTCCCGCCCCAGCATTGTCTTGACTTGGTCGGGATCTTGCAAAGCAGTTGCTGAAAAAAGTAGCAGCTGCCGGTCATTCAGCGCGGATTTTACTATACTGCGGACAGCGTCGAAGTGTTCTTTTTCGAGCAGCTCATCCCCTTCGTCCAGCACAATGGTTTTCACTTCATGCATCTTCACTTTTTTCATTTGAATCAGTTCCCATATTCTTCCTGGTGTTCCAACAATCAGTTGCGGGCGCTTTTTCAGTTTTTCCATTTGCCGCTTAATATTGGCCCCGCCGACGAGTGAGGTGCTCGAAATCCCTGTTCCTTCAGACCATTTTTTAATTTCCTCGAAAATTTGCATGACGAGCTCCCGTGATGGAGCCAAAATGACTGCCTGTGTTGCTTCCTTTGTTTCATCCAGCTGATTTAAAATCGGCAGTAAATAGGCAACTGTTTTGCCGGTGCCGGTAGGAGACCGGACAATGACATCCTTTCCTTCCAAAATGGCCGGTATGGCCCGTTCCTGAACGGGTGTCGGCTCCTTAAAAGACTTTTTCCAGGTTTCCTGCAATGCAGGTTTTAGGCTATGTAAAAAACCCATTTCATTTCCTCATTTCAACTTGTTTATGATGGATGCATCCCAAAGGCCCCCAGTTATCCTAAGTTTAAATCGCGGATAAGGAGAAAAGCAAATTTTATCACAAACTTTATGCTCGATCACTTTTTACTTGACTTTAGATATTTGAATTATTAGAATATATTTAATTCAAATCACTTATCCGGTTTTGAGAATCCGATCAAATGATCAAATACCCCCGCGCCATTCAGAAATCCGGCTCCCAAACACGGTGAACATAGCGAGGAAATAATGACCATTTTAAGTAAACATGTAAAATCAAAGGAGAGATTGCTATGATGAACACCCCTTTAACGCTCGCAGCGATGATTGAGCGTGCCGAAAAGTATTTTTCCAAGAAAGAAGTCATTTCAAGGACTCATGGCGGAATGCATCGTCTGGACTACGGGAAAGTCGGCCGCCGTACAAGAGCTTTATCGAGTGCGCTGGAAACATTGGGCGTTAAAAAAGGAGACCGTGTCGGGACATTTGCCTGGAACCATCATCGGCATTTGGAGGCGTATTTCGCCATTCCGTCCATGGGAGCAGTGTTGCACACCATTAATATCCGGTTGTCAGCGGAGCATTTAATTTACATCATCAACCACGCGGAAGATAAAATATTGCTGATCGACCCCGACCTTTTGCCCATCATTGAAAAAATAAAAGACAAGATACCTGCTGTACAGGCATTTATTGTCATGTCTGACGATGACATACCCCCTCAGTCCCATTTGAAACCTTTATATTCCTATGAAAAACTGATCAAGGACGGCGATGAAACGTACGAATTCGCATCTGATCTCGAGGAGAATGACCCTGCCGGCATGTGTTATACGTCTGCAACAACCGGAAAGCCGAAAGGTGTCGTCTATTCCCACAGGGGAATTGTTCTGCACAGTATGGCGTTAAGCATGGCCGATACTGCAGCGGTTTCTGAATCGGATGTTGCGATGCCTGTTGTTCCCATGTTTCATGTGAATGCCTGGGGAATGCCTTTTGCTGCCACCTGGCTGGGTACCACCCAAGTGCTTCCGGGCCCGACGATGACCCCTAAAATTCTCGCTGAACTGATTGAAACGTATAAAGTTACGATTACAGCCGGTGTACCTACTATTTGGCTGGGCCTTTTAAACGAACTGGAAAAGGGAAATTATGATACATCGAGCTTAAGGGCTGTCCTGTGCGGCGGGGCCGCTGCACCAAAGGGTATCATTCAGGCATTTGAGTCAAAGTTCGGCATTCCTTTTGTCCACGCATACGGCATGACCGAAACGACACCGCTTGTCACACTGTCACGGCTTAAAAGCTACCAGCAAGATCTTTCGGATGAGGAAAAACTGGAAATCAGGTCCAAACAGGGGCTCGTTGTCCCAGGCTTGGAAATAAAGGTTGTCAACGAAAATGGCGAAGTAAAGCGTGACGGAAAGGAAATGGGAGAGCTTCTTATCCGCGGACCCTGGATTGCCAATGAGTATTACAAAGATGACCGGACGAAAGAAGCTTTCCGTGACGGCTGGCTTCATACCGGGGATGTAGTGACAATTGATGATGAAGGCGCGATCCATATTGTCGACCGGACAAAGGACCTGATCAAAAGCGGCGGTGAATGGATCTCTTCCGTGGAACTGGAAAACGCGCTCATGGCCCATGAAGCTGTTTTTGAAGCCGCGGTTGTCTCGGTTCCCCATCCGAAATGGCAGGAGCGTCCCGTTGCGTGCGTCGTTTTAAAAGAAGGAAAAAGCGCTACAAAAGAAGAAATAATGGACTTTTTAAAACCGCAATTTGTCGGCTGGTGGCTTCCTGATGATGTGATTTTTCTCGATGAAATACCAAAAACATCGGTTGGCAAGTTTTTAAAACTGAAACTGCGTGAACAAGTGAGAGAACATGTGGCAAAGACAACCCAATAAAGTTGAAAAAGTCTGTGGCAGCATCTGCTACAGACTTTTTCTTTTTTCGGTGAAAACAATGATGTTGCAACCTGAATAATTCTTTCACACTTGCACCATTCATCATTCAGGCAGGTTTATTTGGGACTTGATGCAATATTTTTTTCTAAAGTGTTTGAGAGGTTTATAATATACATAAGAGTCAATTTAGAAAGGGTCGATGCCATGAAACTTACAGACAATGCAATGTATTCACAGCAGCAGCACAGGAAACAGACGAAAAAAACTCTTTTTTTTCGATTGGTTTTTGTTACCTTGGGAGCCATTTTAATGGCTGTCAGTCTTGAGTTTTTTTTAATACCGAACAATATTTTGGACGGCGGAATTACCGGCATCTCCATTATTATCGGATATCTCACCGGCTGGCGTGTTGGATTTATCCTCTTTTTGCTAAACCTTCCTTTTATTTATATCGGTTAAACAAATCGGGAAAACCTTCGCTCTCACGACTCTGTATGGCATTTTTGTTTTATCCCTGACCTCTGTTCTCCTTCATAATGTTTTTATCGTAACAGAAGATTTATTGCTGGATACGGTTTTTGGCGGAATCATTTTGGGGATCGGTGTCGGCATGGTGATCAGAGCCGGCGGTTCGCTTGATGGAACGGAAGTTCTCTCTATTCTATTAAGCAATAAACTGCCTTTTTCAGTGGGCGAAGTCATTATGTTTTTTAACTTTTTTATCTTTGCAACCGCAGGATTTATCTTTAGCTGGGAACGGGCCATGTATTCGATCATTACTTATTTCATCGCCTATAAAGCAATCGATTTGGTCGTCGAAGGCCTGAATGAATCAAAAGCCGTCTGGATCATCAGCGACGAAGCGGAAAACATCGGCAATTCCATTATTGCCAGGCTGGGCCGCGGAGTGACGTATTTAAAAGGCGAAGGCGCTTTTACGGGAGGCAGCAAAAAAGTCATTTTTTGTGTTGTGACCCGTTTGGAAGAAACAAAGTTGAAGATGATCGTAAACGACTATGACCCCCATGCTTTCGTTGCGTTCGGTAATGTATCCGAAGTCAGGGGCGGCAGGTTCAAGAAAAAGCATATTCACTAAACCGGCTCTTTTGCCGGTTTTTTTATGGAGGAACGGGACATCCTAATCCATACATGACAGAGAAATGGAGGCGAACAGATGAAAGCCGTGACATACCAAGGCCCGAAAAAGGTGGAGGTTAAAAATGTCGATGACCCCATGATAGAAAAAAATGATGATATTATCGTCCGTATCACATCTACTGCGATTTGCGGATCGGATCTTCATTTATACCTCGGAAATATTAAGCTTCGCGAAGGATATATCATTGGGCATGAACCGATGGGGATCGTTGAAGAAACTGGACCGGATGTTACCAAAGTCAAAAAAGGCGACCGGGTCGTCATTCCTTTTACCGTTTCCTGCGGAACTTGTTTTTATTGTCAAAACGACATGGAAAGCCAATGTGATCAATCCAATCGATTTGAAGATACAGGAGGATATTTTGGCTACTCCGAATGGTTTGGTGATTATGCGGGAGGCCAAGCGGAGTTCTTGAGAGTCCCTTATGGAAATTTCCTTCCGTTTGTCGTACCGGAATCGTGTGAACTCGAAGATGAATCCTTATTGTTTTTATCAGATGTCCTGCCTACTGCTTATTGGAGTGTGAAAAATGCCGGGGTAAAACCGGGGGATACCGTCGTTGTTCTCGGCTGCGGCCCGATCGGCCTGATGACGCAAAAATTCGCATGGAAGGCCGGGGCCAAACGGGTGATTGGCATTGACCATATTCCATACCGTTTGGATCATGCCAAAAACATAAACAATGTGGAGATCTTTGATTTCACAAAACATGATGATATGGGGCTGAAATTGAAGGGATTAACCGGAGGGGGTGCAGATGTAGTCATTGATTGCGCCGGCATGGACGGAAAAAAATCCCCGCTTGAAAAAATCGGGCAAAAACTGATGATCCAAGGCGGAACATTAAGCGCCATTCAAATTGCCACAAAAGCTGTCCGAAAGTATGGCACGATCCATCTGACAGGCGTTTACGGGTTAAACTACAACATGTTTCCGCTAGGTGACCTTTTTAGCCGAAACATTACACTGAAGATGGGACAGGCTCCCGCACGCCATTTCATGCCCGAACTTTACGAAAAAATTGTTTCCAAAGACATTGATCCGACGGATATTATTACACACCAGATCCCGTTGGAAGAGGCTTCCCGGGCTTATGAAATTTTTAACGAGCATGAAGATAACTGTATAAAAGTTGTTCTGAAACCATCATAAAATAAACTTAAATCAGCGGGGGATCTTTCGATCCCCCGCCGATTGTTCGCATCTCCTGCCCAGCGATTTGCTATACGCATCGTAAAAAAGGAATTCTTTTACCAATTTTCAATTTCAGGCCGTTCCGGCTTCGCATTTCCTTTTCTGGATGACCGTTTTTCCAATTCTGCGTATACCTCTTCAAGGGCAACCCCTTGCTCCGCCAATAAAACAAGGCAATGATAAAGCAGGTCTCCGCATTCGCTGATGATCTCTTTTTTATCACGATTTTTTGCTGCTATAATCACTTCTCCAGCTTCTTCAATCAGCTTTTTGGAAATTTTGTCGATTCCCTTATTCAATAAGTAATTTGTATAGGAACCTTCAACCGGATTTGTTTTTCGATCATGAATTTCTGCCATTAATGAAGCAAAAATCAAAGAATCAGGCGTTTTTTCGCCAAGAATCCGGTTAAAAAAACATGATGGCTCCCCCGTATGGCAGGCGGGGCCGAGCGGCTCTACATAAATGAGCAGGGAATCGCGGTCGCAGTCCAAATGGACCGATTTAACGATTTGCTTATTTCCGGATGTGGCCCCTTTGTTCCAATATTCCTGGCGGGATCTTGAAAAAAACCATGTTTCCTTCGTCTCCAGTGTCTTCCGGTAAGCCGTTTCATCCATATAACCGAGCATAAGCACCTCTTTGCTTGCATCATCCACAATGATCGCAGGAAGCAGTCCCTTGGAAAAATCAGGCTCCACTTACGTTCACTCCCCGCTCACGGCATAATTTCTTCACTTCAGGAATGGTTACTTCATCTTGGTGGAAAATAGAGGCTGCCAAAGCTGCGGCCGCATTCGTCTTTTCAAATACCTCAACGATGTCCTCTGCGGTGCCGCATCCGCCTGAAGCCGTAACCGGAATCTTGACAGCATCCACAATCGCTTTCGTTAATTCCAAGTCATAACCATCTTTTACGCCATCTTTGTCGACACTTGTCAGCAATATTTCCCCGGCACCAAGTTCTTCCAGCATTTTGGCCCATTGAACCGCATCCAGCCCGGAATCTTTCATTCCGCCATGCGTCATGACATGCCACGAGCCATCCGGAAATTGCTTCGCATCCACGGCTGCGACTACAGTGTTGGAACCGAATTTTTCCGCCGCTTCCTTTATGAGTTCCGGACGGTCCACTGCAGCCGTGTTGATGCCGACCTTATCCGCTCCAGCATCCAAAATGACGGCAATATCGTCTACTGTTCTGATTCCGCCGCCAACCGTGAACGGGATGTCCACTTTTTCCGCCACTTTCCTGACAACATCGACCATCGTGTCGCGTCCTTCCGTTGTAGCTGAAATATCAAGAAATACCAGCTCATCGGCACCATTTCTCGAATAATCTGAGGCCATTTCCAGGGGATCGCCCATTTCACGCATACCCTCAAAATGAATTCCTTTCACTACTTTTCCGTCTTTTACATCCAGACAAGGAATAATTTTTTTCACTGTTCATGACCTCCTTAATGTGACTGTGCCTTCATACATCGCTTTTCCGACGATCGCCTCTTCAATCCCCAATGCGGCCACGGCGTCCAAATCTTCCTGATTACGGATACCGCCTGATGCGACAATTTTGCAGCTGACGGCATCATTGATTTTTTTCAGCTGCGCAAGGTTCGGCCCCTGCATCGTCCCGTCTTTTGAGATATCCGTAAAAACGATCGTTTCAACGCCAAGCTGCTCCATTTGCTTCGCAAATTCAATATAATCCATTTCGGTTTCCTGCTCCCATCCCGAAACCGCCACTTTTTCATTGCGGGCATCAATGCCAATGACGATATGTTTTTGATAGTTTTCCAGGGCTTCATGTAAAAATGCCCTGTTTTGAATGGCAGCCGTCCCAATGACGATCCGGTCTACTCCGGCATGTACGTATGCCTCTACGGTTTCCAGATTCCTTATGCCCCCGCCAACCTGAACCGGCACAGTCGACCTGGTACACAGTTCCGTAATCAAATCTATCTGCTCAGGTCGCCCGGAACGGGCGCCGTCCAAATCAACAATATGAATGATTTCCGCACCGTTGTTAATAAAGGTTTGCAATTGCGAAGCGGGATCGCTTCCGACTTGCGTTGTTTTGTTAAAATCCCCCTGATACAATCTGACGCACTTTCCGTCCATTAAATCCATTGCCGGTAAAATCTTCATTTGCCGCCTCCTGATCATTCATTCAAATCATAATGGGCCTATTAATTCAATGTTTATTCAAGCAAGCCCTTTGTTGACAGAACACCTTCCAACGAAGGATCTATTTTTACCGCTTCAGCCAATGCCCGTCCCAGTGCCTTGAAAAGGGCTTCAATTTTGTGATGGGTATTTTCGCCATAGAGCACCCTGGCATGGAGGGTAATTCCTGCATGAAATGCAAACGCCTGGAAAAACTCCCTCACGAGCTCCGTATCAAAATTTCCCAGGGAAGGCAAATTAAACTCACCCTCAAAATGCAAAAATGGACGGCCGCTTATATCAAGCGAAACAAACCCAAGCGCGTCGTCCATCGGTACGTACGATGTACCAAAGCGGACAATGCCGTGCTTGTCCCCGAGCGCTTCCCGGACGGCTTTTCCGAGCACAATGCCTGTATCCTCAACCGTATGGTGGCTGTCGATATGCAGGTCGCCTTCAACTTGCAGCGTAAGCCCGATCCGTCCATGCCGTGCAAAAGCATGCAGCATATGGTCAAAAAATCCGACCCCCGTCTCAATCTTGATTTCCGATGGGTCATCGAGCCGGACCGTCAGGTCGATTTTCGTTTCGGCTGTCTCCCGCTTACCGGATGCTTGGCGCATAAGTCTCACTCCATTCTTTCAAGGCTGCCCGCAATTTCTCATGTTCTTCTTTGGTGCCCGCCGAGATCCGGACTGCTTCCAGCGGACAGCCAAAATAGCGGATCTTGATCTTTTTCTCATATAAAAAGTCTGTCAGGCTTTTCGCTTCGTTTAATTTCATTAAGAAAAAATTGGTACTGGAAGGATATAAAATGGAACCTTCCACTCCATCGGCAAATTCGTTGAGCAGCTCTTCCAGTTCGGCAATTTGGGCCAGCTGTATGAGCAAAAATTGATCCAGAAGCTCCGGTTTTTTTAACAGCTGCGTCCCGATTTGAGCGGAGACCGTATTGACATTATAAGGCGGTTTGACAGCGCCGATCCCGTCAATAAGATGATCATTGGCAGCCAAAAACCCGAGCCGGAGTGCCGCCATTCCAAGCGCTTTGGAAGCCGTTCTTAAAATGATGAGATTGTGATAATCAAGCAGCTTTGGCGCAAACGGAGATTCACCCGCAAAATCGATATAGGCCTCATCTAACACAAGAATCCCTTCGCCATGTGCTTCCAGCGCAGCAATGATTTGCTCTATATCCTGTTGTTCATAAAGCCTGCCAGTCGGATTGTTCGGGTTTGATAATAAGAAGAGCTTTGGCTTCTTTTGTTCAATTTTTTTCAAAACGGTTTCAATCGGCATGGAAAAATCATCATGTAAAGCGATTTTTTCAATATTTGCTCCCATAATACGGGCGTTTTTCTCATACATTGAAAAATCAGGTTCCAATACCATCACGACATCTCCGGGATCAAGAGCATATTGGCATATGAGTGTAATGCATTCGTCCGACCCATTACCTGCCAATAAATTGTTTTGGGGAAAACCGGAAAATTTGCTGTACGCCTCAATGAGGGCTTCCGTACTTTCTGCCGGATAGCGGTTAATCAGCGTTTTTTCAAGTTCGGAAAAATCAACGTACGAAAGCAAACTCGTATAAGCTTCATTGTTGTCCAGTCTAATGATGTCGCCCGGCTCTGGCTTTACCTTATAAGGGCTGATGCCCGAAAGTGTCTTTCTCACTGCTCCAGCCTCACTTTCACTGCACGCGCATGGCCGTCAAGCTCCTCTTCTTTCGCAAGGGTTTCCACATAGGGAGCGGCCGAACGCAATGCGTTTTCTGAATAATATACATAGGTTGTTTTTTTGATAAAATCATCGACGGACAATCCCGAAGAAAAGCGGGCTGTCCCAACCGTCGGCAACACGTGGTTCGGCCCGGCAAAATAGTCGCCGACAGCCTCCGGTGTATGGCTGCCGATGAATACAGAACCGGCATTTTGTACTTTGCTTAAATGATGCAGTGCGTTCTTAGTCTGTATTTCCAAATGTTCGGGAGCAAGGGCGTTGACAAGTTCAAATGCTTCATCTACGGAATCGACGAAGACAGCCGCCCCTTCATTGGTGAGTGACACTTCGGCAATATCTTTGCGCGGAAGCTTTTCACATTGCTGTTTTACTTCTTCCAGTGTTTTTTCAAGAAGGTCTTGCGAAGTGCAAAAAATAAAAGAACGCGCCTTTTCATCATGTTCGGCTTGCGCGATTAAGTCTGCAGCCAAATGTGCCGGATGGGCTGACTCATCAGCGATAATCGCCACTTCCGAAGGGCCGGCAATCATATCGATTCCGACATCGCCGAAAACGAGAGATTTTGCAGCGGCCACATAGGCATTCCCGGGACCGACAATTTTATCGACTGCCTCAATTTGTTCTGTCCCGTATGCCAGCGCCCCGATCGCCTGGCTCCCGCCGATTTTATAGATTGTGTCCACTCCCGCAATGTCTGCAGCAACCGACAAAACGGGCGGAATACTTTTGCCATCCCTCGCCGGGGTTGCCATGACAATTTTTTTGACGCCGGCAAGCTTTGCGGGTATGGCATTCATAAGAACCGTTGACGGATACGAGGCTTTTCCGCCCGGGACATAAATGCCAACCCGCTCAATGGGCCGGAATAGCTGCCCGGCAACAATGTCTTCGGTCATTTCCATCACGCGTGATGTTTGCAGCTGTTTGGAGTGAAAATTCCTGATGTTTTCCGCTGCTTTTTTCAGCGCGTCAACGACTTCCGGAGCGACCTCCTTCCAGGCGCTTTCCCGCTCTTCCTTGGAGACTGACAGGCAGTCAGCGGTTAAACCGTCAAACTTCTCCGTATATTCCTTCAGGGCCTCATCGCCGCGGTTCCGGATATCATCCAATATGTGTTTCACAGTCTGTAAAACGTCACTGTCAAATGGCTGTTTTTTTGTTTTAGCGGAAATAAAAGTATCCTTAAAATCCTTTGGAGAATAACTTCGAATCATATGGCTGCCTCCTCCATCCGGAAGGAGTCAATAAGAGGAGCCAAAATGGCCTTCTTCAGCTTCAGGGAGTTTCGGTTTGCAATGCAGCGGGCACTGATGGCCAGCATTTCTTCCTTAATTACAAGCCCGTTCTCCTTCAAAGTATTTCCCGTTTCCACAATATCAACAATATTGTCCGCCAGACCCAATAGCGGAGCCAGCTCAACCGATCCTTCCAGCTTCACGATATCGACCGATTTCCCTCTTTCCCGAAAATATTTCGTCGTGATATTTGGAAACTTTGTCGCGATTCGCTGTTTGGCAAACTTGTTTTTTGCCTTAGGCTCGCCTGCGACAGCCAAGCGGCATTTTCCGAAAGGGAGCGGCAGCAAATCGTACACATCAGGCTCAAACTCTAGCAATATATCTTCGCCGACAATTCCAATATCGGCGATCCCATGTTCCACGTAAGTTGCCACATCTACTCCTTTGGCAAATACGGCATAAAAATCCTCCGTCTCTATTTGCAGCTTTCTGCCTTTCTCCTTTAAAGGCTGTATATCATAATGCAGGGATTCTAAAAAGTTAAGAAATTGCTTTTCCAGTCTCCCTTTTGTTAAAGCAATAATCGGTTTCACTTTTCCAACACCTCATATTTTCCATCAATCAATTGTATCTCCACTACTTTATCATAATTTTCGGCATCCGTGGCTTCCAATTGCACGTCCACAATGCAGTTTTCAAACGATTTTCGTAATTTTTCCGCATAAACGATCGTATCGGCGTTGGCAATTATGCAAACGCGCTGCCTGGCGCTTTCTTCCTCATATTGCTCGGCAAGAATATCCAGATCAAACGCCAAACCGGCCGCAGATACATTCCGGCCGTATCTGTCATACAGCTTGTCGTAGCGGCCGCCGGAAAAGCAAACGTCACCGGTTTTTTTCAAAAAGCCCCTGTACATCATCCCGGAATAATAAGGCAAATTTTTGACCCTTCCCAAATCAACGAGAATGTCCCCGCTTCCGGATTCTTTCAAAATATGGGCTGTCTTTTTCATCTGTTCGAGAATTTGAAGCAAGTGGCCGCGGTCTTTCCAGCGCTTCTCATACTCATCGATGATCCCGATATCCCCATATGCATCCACAAGCGCCGCCAGCTCGCCCGCCGCTTCTTTGCCTCCGTTATGGAGTGCGATATGGTACACCTCATCTTTTTTCTTGTCATGCATCGCCTGGCGCAGCTTTTCACCGTCATCTTTACCAAGCTGCAGCTTTGAAACAATGCTTTCATAAATATCTGCATGCCCCAGCTCAATCACATAATCGCCCATCCCAATTTCATTCAAAAAAGAATGTGCCATGAGCAGACTTTCGATTTCTCCAATCAAAAGCGGCATATGTAATATTTCAATGCCGGCCTGGTTGCATTCTACCCCCGGGTGGTCCGTTTTAAATACGGACCCTTGATAGGCCCATTTTTGCGGTGTGGCTTCCTGGGAAGATAAAGCCCTCGCAATCGCTGTCGTCCAATCGGGACGCAGCACTTCAATCTCGCCTTCGGAATTGAACCACTTTAACATGTTTTGCAATTTCATATTAACGTATTCATTTGTAAAAGTGGACGCATATTCCACAACTGGCGTCGAAATCATTTCATAGCCGCGTAATGTCACAACCTTGCGGAACGTCTCCATAACCGAAAACCGGTTGCTGACGGCGGACCCCATTTCATCTCTGCTTCCTGCTGGCAAAAACATAACATGTCACTTCCCGAAACCATTATTCTTTAACTCTCTATCGAACTAAAGGATTTTAATAAATTGGTATTACTTTACCATAAAAGTAAATTAAACGTCAATTCCCAATGTATTTAAATCGTGTCGGAATTAGAAAAAAAATTCCGGATTTGCGGAAACGGTTCACGGGGTATTCCACGCTAAAGTTATATGAAAGACTTCATCATACAGCTCACTTTTTCAATATCTGTCCCTGTATTTTACATCATAACGTTTCGTTTCTTGACATTTGTAAATACATATTATATATTTTAACTGAATAAAATGTTTAACTACTTAAAACATTATGAGGTGATTCATGTGAACCAGGGTGAATTCATTAAAGAAGGTTTTTTATTATTTGATAAAATCAATCATTATTTGGCAATTAACTATTACTCCTTACTGGAAATTGAACTCTCTCCAAAGCAGTTTATGGTCCTCCATCTTATCCATGAAATTGAACCGGCAAAGATACAAGACATATCCCAGCAATTAAATTTATCAATGAGTTCAGTCAGCCAACTGGTTAATAAGCTGGAGCAAGAAAACTATGTCTCAAGAAGTATTAATCCCCAAAATAGAAGGGAGATTTTGGTGACAGTAGGCGAGAAAGGAAAGGAATTTTTTAAAAAGTATGAGGAAATGGATAACTTAGTTATCGAAAAATATTATTCTAAATTATCCATCAGAGAAACAAAGCAGTTTAGAGATTTTGCCAAAAAATTGTATAGTCTCATTGTTGAGGAATCAGACCATGTTTAATTGGGCCCTGTTTTTAACGCTTATTTCTATTTCCGTCCCGGGCATTATAATTTCTTCAATCATGCTTAATCATAAAACGGCTTCGGGAAAAAGAGAAGCGCCGATTGCTGCAGCTATTATGCTACAAATTGTTTTCCTAAGCATTTTTGTAGCACTGGGTGCTGCATTAATCAATAAAATCAGTCTTAATGCACAAAATATCTATATGAGCAGTTGGGTTGAGGCGGCTGTAGCAGGCATCGGGTGTTCGGTTACACATCTTTTCATCTATTACGGTTTCTTTAGGCCCCTTTTAGGCGAAGCGTTTTATAAGATTGAAAAACATAGAAATTCAATTGGCATTGCTGCTCGAATTTTGTATGCAAGTGTAGTTGAAGAGCTCATCTTTCGTTGGGGGATTATGAGTTTTCTACTTTGGTTCACGCAATCAATGTTAACAGAAAGAACATCGGTACTCACATCGATTGTTGTATCCAGTTTGATTTTTACCCTGGCGCATTATCCAGGTTCCTCAATAGCCGGAAAATCATTTGCCCTGTACAGCTATATATTTATAGGCAATATGCTTGTAGGCGTTATTTGCGGATGGCAATTTTATGAAAATGGCATATTTGCCGCAATACTGGTTCATATGTGCTTTCATTTACTTTTATATCCGCTTGAAGTCAATGTTCTAAAGAAGCGAGGATAAGCAACCCAAAAGAAAAACCTCACAATCCGCATGATTGCAAGGTTTCAAGAAGTATTTTAAGAGATATTCCAATATTTGACCAATACCGTTCCCGGTCTGGCAATCCGCGCTATTGATATAGATGACACGCTGTAAAATGCCCCGGCTTCACTTCCTGCCATTCCGGCTCAATCTTGGCACATACATCCATGGCGGCCGGACAGCGCGTTCGAAATACACATCCGCTTGGAGGGTCAATGGGGCTAGGGACATCGCCTTTTAAAATAATCCGCTCTCGCTTAACTTCCGGGTCCGGTATCGGGACCGATGACAATAATGCTTTCGTGTACGGATGCAATGGGTCATCATACAGCTGTTCACTATCGGCAAGCTCGAACATTTTTCCAAGATACATAACGAGGATGCGGTCGGATATATATTTGACCATAGATAAGTCATGGGCAATAAATAAATACGTCAAACCCATTTTCCTTTGCAAATCTTTTAAAAGGTTCACGACCTGGGCCTGGATTGATACGTCAAGGGCCGATATCGGCTCATCACAAACTATGAATTTCGGATCCAGTGCAAGGGCACGCGCAATGCCGATCCGCTGGCGCTGTCCGCCGCTGAACTCATGGGGAAAGCGGCTGATATGGTCGGCATTCAAACCGACCAGCCGCAGCAATTCTTTAATGCGCTCACGTTTCTTTTTTCCGCCCAACAAACCGTGAATTGCGAACGGCTCGCCGATGACTTCCTCAACGGTCATTCGTGGATTCAGTGACGCATAGGGATCCTGGAATATCATTTGGATTTCCCGCCGTAACTTCGACATTTCACGGTCATTATTTTGATAAATATTTTTTCCATTATATAAAACTTCACCTGAAGTAGGCTCATATAATCGGATGATCGTTCTGCCGGCAGTTGATTTTCCGCATCCGCTTTCACCAACAAGGCCGACAGTTTCTCCCGGGTATATATCCAAATTTAACCCGTCTACCGCCTTCAGTTTATTATCGCCTACGGTAAAGTATTTTTTCAAATTCTTTATTTGAATCAAAGGGGAAGAAGAATTTCCCTGTTCAAAAGATTTTTTTTCTTTCAATTGCGGTGCCATTTGCTTCCTCCTTTGTTACACACTTGCTCTCTTTTGGGCCATCGGGTGATGGAGCCAGCAAGCGGCAAACTGGTTTGTGCTTACTTCATCGAGCTCCGGATCATGATGTTCACATACGCGCATGGCATATTTGCACCTAGCATAAAACGGGCACCCTTCCGGAGGATCGATCAAGTCTGGCGGAGTACCGATAATAGGAGCAAGCGGCTGTTTTTTATCCATGTCCAAACGCGGAACTGAATTTAATAATCCCATCGTGTATGGATGTTGAGGTTTGGCAAAGAGCTCTTTCACCGTTCCGCTTTCGATCACCTGGCCGGCATACATGACGACCACGCGATCGGCCATTTCCGCGACCACTCCTAAATCGTGAGTAATGATGATAATGGATGTTCCGGTTTCCTCCTGGATTTTTTTCATTAACTCCAGTATTTGGGCCTGTATCGTCACATCCAGGGCAGTCGTCGGCTCGTCCGCGATCAACAGCCTTGGATTGCAGGCCAGCGCCATGGCAATCATGGCTCTTTGCCGCATTCCGCCCGAAAATTCATGCGGATATTGATTCACCCGTTTGTCAGGCTGCGGAATTCCCACGAGCTTGAGCATTTCAATCGCTTTTTCAACGGCTGCTTTTTTACTCATATTATTATGTTTGAGAATGGCCTCTATAATTTGGTTTCCAATTTTGCTTGTAGGGTTCAGGGACGTCATTGGATCTTGGAAAATCATGCTGATTTGATTGCCCCTGATACGCTGCATTTCTTTTTCAGTTACATTAAGAAGATCTTTTCCGCGGAATTGTATCGAACCCTGTTTATATTTAACAGGCGGCGAAGGGAGCAGCCTCATGATCGATTTGGCCGTCACACTTTTCCCGCAGCCCGATTCCCCGACGATGGCCACCGTCTCTCCTTCTCTTACGTTAAAATTGACGCCGCGGACCGCTTTTATCTCTCCGGCATAAGTGTGAAAGGATACATGCAAGTCTTTTACTTCCAGTACGTTCCCCATATCTTTCACCTCTCTCATTCTCGTAATCTGGGATCAAGCGCATCCCTGAGTCCATCGCCAAATACGTTAAATGCCAGCATTGTTAAAGATATTAAAATAGATGGTATGAACAATTGATAAAAATTTCCCACATGGATGCTGCCAAGGGAATCATTCACAAGCGTCCCCCAGCTTGCCTGGGGCGCCTGAACGCCTAATCCCAGAAAACTTAAGGTGGCCTCAGCAAAAATGGCCGTCGGCACAGTAAGGGTGATATTGACAAGAATCGGTCCGAGTGTATTCGGGATCATGTGCTTTCTTAAAATCCAGCCCATTTTAGCTCCCATTGCATTGGACGCATAAACAAATTCCTGCTCCTTCAATTGCAGAACCTGGCCCCGTACAAGCCTGGCCATCTGGATCCAGCCTGTGATCGACAAAGCAATAATGATTGGCCAAATCCCCTGTTGCATAACAATCATGACTAAAATGACAACAAGCAAATAAGGAATCGAGTACAGGATTTCAGCGATCCTCATCATCACATTATCGATGCGGCCGCCTTTTAAGGCTGAAATGCCCCCGTATACAACACCGATCAAGAAATCGATCAACGCAGCCATTAAACCGATAAACAGTGAAATTCTCGCACCATACCAACTGCGGGTAAATAGATCTCTACCAGCCGAATCAGTTCCAAACCAGTGTTCGGAATTCGGCCTCACATTCTTTTTTGTAAAGTCCTGTTCATAATACGTAAATCCGTTTAAATGCGGACCAATAATAGCCATGATCGTCAATAAAATAATAACAATTAGTCCGAGCATTGCAAGCTTGTTTTCAACGAGTCTGCGCCATACATCGGACCAGTAGGAAACTGAAGGCCTTGCAATTTTTTCAGCTTCTTTATAATTGTCTTCCGCGGGCAAAAACATCTCTTCCGTCAAATTCAGTTCATGCTTACTCATTAGCTGCTCTCCCTTGTGATCTTGATTCTCGGGTCAATCAACGTATAGGCAATGTCAACAATAAGGATTAAGGCAATCAGAATAATGCTGTAAAAAATGGTAGACCCCAAAATGACCGGATAATCGCGGCTGAAGATACTTTTGACAAACATTTCCCCCATGCCCGGAATCCCGAATATATGCTCGATAATGAAGCTTCCGGTTACCAGATTGGCGGTCAGGATGCCAAGAACGGTCACGACAGGAAGAATGGCATTCCGGATCGCATGTTTAATAATGATGATACTGCCAGTCAACCCTTTGGCTTTGGCGGTTAAAATATAGTCCTGGCTCATCACTTCCAGCATGCTGGACCTCATTAACCGGGCAATATAAGCCATGGGCATCATGGCGAGCGCAATCGAAGGGAGAATCGTATGCGACCACGACTTCCACGTAGCAACCGGCAAAAGATCCCATTGAACAGCCACGTAATAAATCAGAAAGGTAGCCAAAACAAAATTCGGGACCGACAGGCCGATGATGGCAAGGACCATCGATGAGTAGTCAGGCCAGCGATTCCTGTTCAACGCAGCAATGACCCCAAGGATCAAGCCGAATATAATCGCTATCAATAAGGCTTGAACGCCCAAATGAAGGGAAACGGGAAAGCCCTTTCGAATATAATCATTAACGGTGATGGATTTTGTTTTCATGGATGGGCCGAAATCGAACTGAAGAACAGATTTTAAATAAAGGCCATATTGGACGATTTCCGGCTTATCCAAATTATAATGGCGCTGCAGGTTGTTATAAACAGCCTCGGGCATCGGCCCTTCTCTGGCGAATGGATTTCCCGGAATGATTTTCATAATGATAAAGGTGAGTGTAATGATGACCCACACAGTTATGATTGCCCAAAATAAACGCTTTAACGTATATTTCCACATCGTTTACACCTCTTTCACAATGCTTTTTCGATGATTTAACATGCTGCAAAGAAGTAAAAACCGTCTTTACCAAAACCAGGTATGCCAAAAATGGCATACCCCGATTTTGGAATACATGATTATTTTTCAATATCAGCATAAATGAACTGCGGATAACGGTTGATCGGTGTATAAACCCCTTTTACGTATGATTTAACTGTATGAGGTTTTGTGTAGAAATAAAGCGGAATAATGGGCATCTCATCTATTAAAATCTCTTCCGCTTTGTGCAAGGCATCCATGCGCTCTTTTGGATCCATGGATGTTTTTGCAAGCTTGATATTATTATCATATTCTTTATTGCTCCAGTTGGCATCATTAAACGAGCCGTCGGTTACCCAAAGATCAGCGAAGGTCATCGGGTCGACATAGTCCCCTTGCCATCCGCCGCGGGAAATCTCGTAGTCGCCCGCTTTTTCCCGGTCAAGCTTGACCTGGAATTCGACGTTTTCCAATGTAACGTTGATGTCCAAATTTTTGCGCCACATTTCTTGTACGGCTTCGCCTATTTTCTTATGTCCCTCATCCGTATTATAAGTAAAAGTAAATTCCGGCATTTGATCCATGCCTTCTTCGGCAAGTCCTTCTTTTAAGAGCTTTTTCGCTTCTTCTACATCTTCCTTAAACAAGTCTCCGGAGTTCTCCTGGAAATCACCTTCAGCATCCGGAATTCCCGGCGGGATGATGCCATAAGCCGGCTTCTGGCCACCCTGGGCCACATGCTCGACGAGTGCCTTCCGGTCAATCGCCATCGATAAGGCTTTTCTAACCTTTACATTGTTAAACGGTTTTACATCGTTGTTTAAATTGTAATAGTAAAGAGACAAATCCGGAGCAATATCTAATTCTGGATCGCCTTTGCTTTTCAGTTCAGGAATGACATCCTGCGGCAGCGGATAGATGAGGTCAAGCTCATCGGACTGATACATCTGCCACGCAGTATCAGCATTCTCAATCATGACAAAATTGACTTCATCCAAGTTGATTTTATCCTTGTCGTAGTAGTTTTCGTTTTTCTCCAATTTCATGCTGTCTTTATGTTTCCATTCGGTCAGTTTGAAAGCCCCGTTTGATACATACGTTTCCGCTTCCAGTGCCCAGTCGGGATTCTCTTCCTGAACCTTTTTGTTTACAGGATAATACGTATAAAAAGATGTCAAATCAAGGAAATAAGGTGTAGGCTGTGCAAGCTTGACTTCAAGCGTATGATCGTCCAAAGCCTTGACGCCGACTTTTTCTTCCAACGCGGCATATTCATCCTTGTTTTCGGAGCTGTTGTACGCTTCCCCTCCCGCAAGATAATACAACTGATGCGCATAGTCGGAAGCGGTTTCAGGGTTGAGTGCGTATTTCCATGCATATTCAAAATCATGGGCTGTTACCGGGTCGCCGTTGGACCATTTCACATCATCCCTCAGATTGAATGTCCAAGTAATGCCATCATCACTGACTTCCCAATCTTTCGCCATTCCGGGAACAATTTCACCTTCCGGCGTTTTTTTCGTCAATCCTTCAAAAGCATGCTCCAATACCCATGAATCGTGGGTTCCTTGCGCCGTACCCGGATGCAGGGATCCCGGCTCTTCTTGGTTGTTCAGGTTTAATACTTTCTTGCCATCGGACTTTTGCTCCTCACCGGATTTTTTATCTTCGGACGAATCCGGCGCCGTCTCAGTCTGACCGCTGAAGCAGCCGCTAAGGAGCAGCATGAATGCGGTTACAAAACTGAGCAAAGCAAAGCGCGACATCCTCATAGTTATCCCCCTTTTCGATTTTTTGTAACGGTTAAGCAAAAAATTGCCTCCCCCATCATTATATGAGGGAAAACTGCAATTCATTTGCTTTTTCGTTACAACACTAATATACCAAAAAGGGGGGGAATTTCCAATAAAATATTATTCTATGAAATTAATTTTAATAGTTATTCTGTAATGGGAATAAGGATTCAATTTTCCATTTTATATGATTAGGCCGCAACATCGCGCCTTGTAAAAGAAATAAAAGCCAAGATATGGAAAACGGAAAAATAGAGCAATAACATTATAATAGAAAACTTCATCGTCATGCTTTCAACCATCGGCATTCCGTCAATGTATTGCATCAGATTCGTATTGGCAAACAGGCTGTACTTAGCCCATTCAAATTTGCTCGCCAATAAATTGGTAACGGTCCCGCCTGTAAACAACAGAAACACCGACAACCCGATCGCCAGCCCGCTGCTTCTGAAGACGGCAGAAATCATGAAAGCCATGGCAGCCAGCATAAAGACGCTCAAAGAATGGAAAGCATACGATTTGACCAAATATAAAAATAGACTTTGTTCCTTCACTTGGCCGTTTACATATGCCAGGTGAACGTTGTTAGAGGCTTCTCCCATCCCAAACAGAAAAGCGCCAATCAACCACGCGCCGGCAAATAAAATAAAAAGCATGAGGAGCAGGAATAGGTTGGCAGTAACATATTTTGCAAGCAATATCTTCCAGCGTTTATATGGCTTCACCAATAATACTTTGATCGTACCCCATGTAAATTCATTGGCAACAATCCCCGCAGCAATCACCAGCACGAACAAGCCAGCGAAAGGAATCAGGGATGTCGAATCATTGATGAACGTCCAGACCGTGCTCTTTGAAGCCGGGGGCAGATTATTTTTTATCCGATATTCATTAATAGCCGTCTGTTTATGAATGAATTCCCTCGTTGAAGGCGTCGTGATCTGTACACCTTCGGCCTCCTGCTTCAACGATTTGTTTTCTGCCATCAATTCCTGCTTCCACTCATTCGACGGCGCCTTTTCTTTTCCCTCAATATATTTTGTTATGGCACCCGAGGCAATCAAGATCAGGATAAGCAGTCCGATCATCAAATACGTGCTGGTCTGCCGAAAAATCTTCTCCCATTCATTTCGGATCAAATTAAACATTGGATGCCACCTCCGGGGTGTTTGTCATCTCCAGAAACCTTTCTTCCAGGGATTTCTTTACGGGGGTGATTTCGAACACGAGCAGATCGTGATCAATCAGCAATCTCAGTACATCCGGTATTTGGCAAGTTTCCAATAAAATCCGGATGCCTTTTTCGTGTTTGTATCCCTGGATGCCGTGTCTCGCCAATAATTTTAAGGCTTCATTCCAATTATCCACATCACAGTAGTACGTTTTTTTGTCAGACGCCACCTCTTCACTGGCTATGCTTTGAACATTGACCAGTTTCCCTTTTTGAATAATGGCGAACCGGTCGCACATCATTTCCATTTCCGACAACAAATGGCTGGAGACGATAATAGCGAGATTTTTTTCCGTAGCCAAATTTCTCAAGTAGTCCCTGATTTCCCTGATACCGGCCGGATCAAGCCCGTTCGTCGGTTCATCCAGTATAAGTACTTTCGGATCATGCAGGAGGCTTTGGGCAATTCCCAGCCTCTGTCTCATCCCCAAAGAATAGGTTTTGACTTTATCGTGGATTCTTTCTGTCAACCCTACAAGGCTTACTGCCTCATCAATTTTTTCTTTCGTGATGGCTTTTGTCAGCCGTGCGGCCTGCTGCAAGTTTTGATAACCGGTTAAAAACTTGTACAGCTCCGGATTTTCAACGATCGCGCCTACACGGCTGATGGCACCCTCATAATCTTTTCGGATGCTCTTTCCACAGATCGCAATTTCGCCCGACGTCATCCCGATCAATCCGACGATCATTCTGATCGTTGTCGTTTTCCCTGCGCCGTTTGGGCCTAAAAACCCGAACACTTCTCCAGCTTCGACTTCAAAGCTCAGATCATCGATGATTTTTCTCCCCCGAATCGTTTTCGTTACATTTTTCAACTCAACAACGGCTGTCATCTGCATTACACACCCTTTCCCTGTTTTTCCATTGTTGATTTAAACCACTCCAACACAGATAAACCTTGTTTTTCCCGAAGGGATTCTACATTTTCCCGGCCGATAATATCTCCGTTATAGATAGCGACGACTTCATCCATGAGCGGTTCGATCTCGTCAATTTCGTGGGTGGCGATGATGACGGTCTGTTTTTCAAAATGAATGTAGGTCAGCAGACTTTTGACAATCGAATCTCTCACCATCGGATCAAGGCCGGAAAACGGTTCATCAAGCAGCACTACCGGAACGTCCCTCGCCAATGTGAGAACCAGCTTCAACCTTCCCCTGTTCCCTTTGGAAAGCTGCTTGATTTTTTTATGTTCCGGCAGCCCCATTTCTTTCAAAAGCTGAAATGCTTTTTCCTTGTCAAAATCGGGAAATTGAGAGTCGTAGAAATCGATCATTTTCCCTGTGGTAAAAGAATCGTAGAACATATCAAGTTCCGTCAGGTACGCAACTTTTTTGCTGATCCTTCTAGTGACCTTCTCTTGTAACACCGTCACTGTTCCGCTGTTCGGATAGACAAGGCCCGTGATCAATTTCAATGTGGTGGACTTTCCGCTGCCGTTCGGGCCGAGCAGCCCGTAAATTTTGCCAGGTTCAAAATGCAATGTGACATTGTTCAACGCTTTTTCCGAACCGTATTTTTTCGTTACACCGTTCAGTTCAATTGTCACTTTGGTCACCCTCTTCCAAGAAATTTTTCAATCCGCTCACCATTTGCTGTTTCGTAAATCCCAATTCTTCCATGCTTTTTACAAATTGGCCGATCACTTCCATTTGCATGGAGTGCTTCAATTCATCCACGATGCTTTCTCTCTCGATGACAAATGTTCCTTGCCCGCGCTTTGTCTCCACAACACCCATCCTTTCCATTTCCGTATACGCCCTTTGAATCGTATTTGGGTTGACACCCGACTGTACAGCCATTTCCCTTACGGAGGGCAGTTTTTCTCCAGGCTTGATCTCACCGCGAATGATTCTTTGAAAAATCTTTTCCGTAATTTGTATATAAATCGGCTTTGATGCTTCAAAGTCTTTAGACATTTTTACACCTCGACTTTCCTGTCAAGCAGCCAACTGGATAGGAGGAAAACGATGATGGACACTATGACGTACAATGTGATTGTCATAATCGGGACAGAAGCATCGGTGTACAAGATATGCCAGCCGTCTTTCACTTCATAATCCATCTTAGGCGCAATATTTACGTTAATGCTGAAAGAGAACAACTCATCTTTAAAAAGTTTTGTTTTAACAAGGAAAAATTCCAGCAAATTGTATGCAAACCAAACAAGAATGACTGCAAGCCAGCGGAACTTTCGAATAGCCGGATATTTTCCAAGTGAATGGTATACCGTCCAAAGGAAAATAACCCAGACTGATATATACATCGATATTCCAAAAATCCCCATCTGCATATAAAAGCCCTGTTGAAAAGGGAGCAAATCGCTGAAGCGGTCAATCAATCCTTGATTTTGCAACACCTTCATGACAAAAAGGGCATATAAAGAGATGAAGATTTGCGCAACCATCTGAATTATTGCTGCTGTACTGATTTTCGATAACAATAATTTTATACTGCTTTGAGTGTTGTAGAGCCAGAGCTGTGTTTTCCCTTCAAGATTAAGAATATAAAGCAGCGAGATCGGTGCAAGAAACACATGAAAACCGGCCATCGTTACAAGAAAAGGGACAGATATGTTCGGCTCCGCTGTATACACGGAGAGCGCATATATTCCTATCATCCCAAGAAACATGAACGCAAGCCAAATCATGTACCAAAATTTCATTAGGCCTAAATCTTTTTTCAGCAATCCAATAAAAGCAGTCATGTTTTACCTCCAGCTTTGTATTAGTGTATTAATAATATAGTACACTAATACAAACATACATGTCAAACCCATTTTTGAAAAAGATGGTTGAAGATGAATTGTGCGCGGTCCTCCGTTGCATTCAGCTGCAATAAAGAAAACATTGGATACCAGGCAGATCGGAAAAGTAACAAATTCTGCTATTATCCGTTATGCTATTGATCAGATGTATCAAACCTGAAAGAAAAAGGAAGTGGAAAGTAGCCTAGATTGGAAAGCGCAGGGGGGACACTATTGTAGGAGAAACGGCGCCGGAAGTCATTCAACGTTGGTTGGATAAAATACATACAATTATTTAAAAAGATGAAGTTTATCTTAATACAGTTCATAAAAAAAGAACCTTCGAAAAGAAAGTTCTTGCCACAAGAATTATTTTGATACATATGGATTTCCCTTCATCCAAAAACGCCATGGATAATCGCGCGCCTCACCCGAATTGTGGATGCCGATTCTTGTTCCTTGTTCAATTTCGGCCGGAGACTTGCCTTCACTAATATATAGCGGCGGCTCATAAAGCTTCCGGCCGTAGTCCTCCATTGTGATCCCCATGGCCTTTGTCAATTTGCCGGGACCGTTTGTCAAGTTCTTCATTTGATCGACTGGGCGTCTCTTTTTCATCAAATCAATGCCTGCAAAAGGCTCCAATGCCCTGATCAATACGGCTTCGGGCTCATCAATGCCTGCACTGACCACATTGATCAGACAATGCGTGTGCATCGTGTATGTGTACACACGTCCTGCCTGGCCAAACATGATTTCCGTACGCTTCGTCCGTCTGTTGCCATAGCTGTGCGCCGCACGGTCATGCGGGCCTTTATAGGCTTCTGTCTCCACGATATAACCGGCAGACAGCCCTTCTTTAGTCTCCTTTACAAGAAGGCAGCCCAAAAGCGACCGGGCCAGTTGAAGCGTTGGTTGTTGAAAAAATTGTTTGTTCACGGGTTCCATTGAAATGTTTTCACTCACTGTTACTACACCCAATCATTCATCTAGTTCTTCAAGCGATACTTCTTTTACTTTCTTTACTTTATTTTGATCCGGATCATACTCATATATTTGCAAATGCCCATAATCCAGGACGCCAAAGCGGCCGTCTCCCAGCTGAACAACATGTTCCTGTGTGACACTCACTTCATTATCCTCGTAAGGAAAGTCGACATCAACATCCGACCTTCCCGCAGTAAACAGGGTAACAATCACCAAAAAAATCAATGCAATCCGTATTCTTCTTAGTTCCTTTGCCTGTTCCTCCAAAATGTTCACTCATTTCTCAGAATCATTTTTATTGTTGCAGCACCCCATCAAAAAAAGTACTCACCTTTTCTACATATTCCTCTGAATATTGTTCAAAAGATTTGACATGGCCGTCTCCTTCTGTGAGCCAAAACGAAAATGCTTCAGGGTGCTTTTTGTACATTTTTTCACTTTCCGTGTAGGGAATGGAATCATCCCCTTTATTGTGGATAAATAATACGGGACGCGGAGCGACATTATCCAACACGCTGATCGGGCTGGCTCCCTTCAAATCAATGTCTGCCATCATGGGAATAATATTCAGGATCAGCGGTGTAAAAGGAAAATTCGGCAAGTCGGTCCAGACCGGCATATTTTGTTGCAAGTAATCATGCAAATCACTGAACGGGCTGTCTGCAACGACTGCAGCCACATCCTCCGATTCTGCTGCCGCCAGTATCGATGTAGACGCCCCCATCGATATTCCCAAAAGACCGATCGGCTCGTCATAATGGGCGGCTGTCCAATCAATTGCCCCCAGCAGATCGAGCTTTTCTTTAACGCCGACGGTCGTCATGTCCCCTTCCGATTCTCCGGCATATCGGAAATCAAACATCACAATCCGGTATCCTTTTGCGAGCAAATTGTTGGCCAGCGGCATAAACGGAATATTCTCTTCGTAACGGTTACCTTTATAGCCGTGGGCAAAAATAACGTTCATTTTGGCCGGAACGGGAGGCTCAAGCACCCAGCCCGCCAGTTTCGTTTTCGCATCATTGCTGTAGAATTCGATATCCTGATAATCCATTTCATAATCACTTGGTGATATATCTATCGGCTTTTTGGCCGGCTTTGTTAAATTGGTGCCGACATATATTGAAATGGCAATACAGGCGGCGGCAATCAATAATAGCAAGACTGCCAGGGTACTGTAGACAAGTTTTTTTCTGCTCCATTTCTTCGGGCCCCCGTTGATCGCCGTCTCTCTGTTAATTTCAGTTGGTCCCATGGGACTCCCCCTTTTGCTTCGTTCTTCCCATTATATTTCTAGAAGAACTATGGAATTCCTCTTTTGGATATGACACAATATGTTCATTTTACAGCAAAAACAGGTTTAAAAAACCCTTGACTTTTTACCTTTAAATGTCTACTATATAAAAACAAATGTTTTTTACAGACACACAGAAAGGTGAGGAAAAATGAAAGACTATGTATCTATCGGATTATTGGGTTTGGGAACGGTTGGTTCCGGAGTTGTCCAGCTCATTCAAAATCATCAGGAAGAGCTGCAGCATCAAGTAGGATGTGAAGTAAGAGTAAAAAGCATTCTCGTAAGAAACACTGAAAAAGAACGGGATATTCAAATCGGGCAAACATTCCTCACCTCCAACCCGGATGATGTACTGCAAGACCCCGACATCGATCTTGTTGTGGAAGTAATCGGCGGTATCGAAGAGACACGGAAACATATTATGAAGGCCATCCAGGCGAAAAAACATGTAGTTACGGCCAATAAAGATTTAATCGCTCTTTACGGTCCGGAATTGCTGGAAGCGGCAGCGCAAAATCAGGTTGACCTGTTTTACGAAGCGAGTGTCGGCGGAGGCATCCCGATTTTAAGAGGATTATCGGAAGGCCTTGTATCGGATCGTTTGAAAAAAGTGATGGGCATTGTCAATGGCACGACGAATTACATATTGACAAAAATGGACGAAGAAGGCCAGTCATATGAAACAGCCCTGAAAAAAGCGCAAGAACTGGGATTTGCAGAAGCGGATCCTACAGCCGATGTGGAAGGTTTGGACGCCGCCAGAAAAATGGCCATCTTGGCGAGACTTGCATTCTCAACGAATGTTTCCCTTGATGATGTGGAAGTAGAAGGAATCAGCAGCCTTTCATTGGAAGACTTGCATTATGGCCAAAAATTGGGATATACGATGAAGCTGATCGGGATGGCGCAAATTGACGATAAAAAAGTGGAAGTCACTGTCCAGCCGACTTTCCTGGCAAAAAACCACCCGTTAGCCTCTGTCAAGAATGAATATAATGCCATTTACGTCAAAGGAGAAGCGGTCGGGGAAACGATGTTCTACGGGCCTGGTGCAGGCAGTTTGCCAACAGCCACTGCAGTGATGGCCGACGTTGTAGCGGTCATCAAAAACATGAGACTTGGCGTAAATGGAAAAAGCGTTGTAGCGCCCAGGTTTAAAAGTGTGCTAAAATCACCTCAGGAGCGGTATGGACAGTTTTATTTCCGCCTCCATTTAGCGGATGAAGTAGGGGCATTTTCCAATATCACAACCCTGTTCAACGAATTGGGCATCAGTTTTGAGAAAATCTTACAAACACCGCTCAATAAAGGAGAATTGGCAGAAATTATCATTGTTACCCATACCGTTTCATTGGAAAACTTCCAGAAAGCACTGATGAAATTGAGGGATCTCCCCGTTGTAAAAGATGTCATCAGTTACTATCGAGTAGAGGGGAATGGAACACAATGAATTGGCCGGGCCTGATTAAACAATATCAATCCTACTTGCCTGTTACAGATCAAACACCAGCGCTTACGCTTCAGGAAGGCAATACGCCTTTAGTGCATCTGGCCCATTTATCAGAGCAATTGGGAATCGAACTGTATGGAAAAATAGAAGGTGCCAATCCGACCGGATCTTTTAAAGACCGCGGAATGGTCATGGCAGTTGCCAAAGCCGTGGAAGATGGCAGCAAATCGATCATTTGTGCATCCACGGGCAATACATCAGCTGCCGCAGCAGCATATGCAGCGAAAGCCGGCATCAGGGCAATCATCGTGATCCCGAACGGGAAAGTGGCACTCGGGAAGCTTGCGCAGGCAATAATGTATGGTGCCGAAATCGTTGAAATCGAGGGAAACTTCGACGAAGCCTTGCACATTGTCCGAACTGTGAGTGAATCAGCACCGGTGACGCTCGTTAACTCCGTGAATCCGTACCGGATTGAAGGACAAAAAACGGCGGCATTTGAAATTTGCGACCAGCTTGGATCCGCTCCCGACATTTTGGCCATCCCGGTTGGAAATGCCGGAAATATAAGCGCATATTGGAAAGGTTTCAAGGAATATAACGAAGCAAAGCAAACCGGACTTCCGACAATGTTCGGCTTCGAAGCGGAAGGCGCGGCAGCCATCGTTCAAAACAGGGTGATCACCGATCCGGAAACCGTGGCAACGGCCATCCGCATCGGAAATCCTGCAAGCTGGAACCTTGCCGTTGCAGCACGTGATGAATCCGGCGGAATAATCGAGTCCGTTTCGGATGCCGAAATTTTGGAAGCATTTCAGCTTCTTCCGAAATTGGAAGGTGTATTTGCAGAACCAGGTTCTTGCGCCTCCATTGCCGGCGTGATCCAGCAAGTGAAAAACGGCCAAATTGAAAAAGGAAGCAAAGTCGCAGCAGTATTAACCGGAAACGGATTAAAAGATCCGCAGACGGCCATTTCGCAAATCGAATATGATCCTGTAGTCTTGCCGAATGATGAAGAAGTGATCATTGACTATATTAAAGGCGTGGTTAAAGCATGAACTGTTTGACCATTACGGTCCCAGCCAGCTCTGCCAATATCGGACCCGGATTTGATTCCGCAGGAATGGCATTGAACCGTTATTTGACACTGCACGTTACACCGAATGAAGAGTGGTTATTTGAGCACCGTTCTGTGCATCTTCCGCAGGCTCCTTCTGCGGAAGATCATTTTATTTTTAACATTGCCGGGAAGCTGGCTGGCGAATACCGCGCCTTGCTTCCTCCATGCAAAATCATGGTGGAAAGTGACATTCCTCTGGCACGCGGCATGGGGAGCAGCGCTTCGGCAGTCGTTGCAGGCATTGAACTGGCCAACCAGCTTTGCAAACTGGATTTAAACGAGCAGGAAAAACTGCAGTGGGCTGCCAAATTGGAAGGGCATCCCGACAATGTGGCGGCTGCCTTGCTGGGCGGGCTCGTCATCACGGCAACGCCTTCTGATGAACATATCGAATATTTTCAAGCTGCCAATATTGACCTGGATCTCGTATTATACATCCCGGGCTTTGAGTTAAAAACGGAAGCAGCAAGAAAAGTATTGCCGGAACAATTTTCACGAAGCTGTGCGGCTTCCGCGAGCAGTATCGGCAACATGATGGTGGCCGGCCTCCTGTCAGGGGATTATGAGCTGGCAGGACGCATGATGGAAGCGGATTTATTCCATGAACCGTACCGTGCTTCCCTTATTCCGAATTACGCCGAGATCCGCCGCGAGGCGAAACAGCTCGGGGCATACGGAACCGTCATCAGCGGCGCAGGCCCAACGATGATCTCCTTTGCTCCTAAAGGAGTCGGACAAACGATCGTGAACCATTTACAAACGATGCTTCCCGACTACTCCGTCCAGTTGGTGAAATTGGATGTTCAGGGACTCCGCGTCAACTATCACGTTGAAAATTCCGTGTGCAATTAAATGGGATTGTAAGGCGATTGGCACGAAATTCAAAAAATATGTACGAGTTCCGAATGATTTGCACGAATTCACGAATCCCAATATAAGCAGAAAAAACCCGGGCGCGATCCGCCCGGGTTCTGTTTATTTTACTTCCAATTCATGTTTTTCGTGTTCATGTAAACCGCCTTCACCTTCCACATGGATCTGTACCGTATATTTTCCTTCTTCTTTAAAGGAGTAGATTCCACTGTATTCGCCGGATTTTACTTCCTCTGCATCAACCCAGTCGTGCTGATCGGAGGTTTTTTCATGCCATAATTCAAAGCGGACGCGCGCTTTTTCCAATGGTTTTCCCCCATTTTCCAAATGGACTGTCAGACTGGACTCTTTCCCTTTGTGCAAATCATCCGGCTTCATAAAGTGCATGCTGAATTCGTCGGAATGGGCATGTTCCCCATGTTCATGTTCATCCGCAGCCCCCTCACCAACGGTTATCGACTTTTTCGGCATGTTGTGCATGCCGCGGGCGGTTACGTGAACCTGTACGGTAAACTCCCCGTCTCTGTCAAATGCTTTTTCCATCTCATAAGTGCCATCTTCGTTGTTTTTCGCTTCAATCATTTCTCCCTCATCTTTTTTTCCTTCTTCCCATATCTCAAATTCCACCTCATCAGCATCTTTTACTTTTTCATCACCTTGCGTGACCAAAGCTGTAAAGACCACTTTTTCATTGACATCCGCAGTATCAGGGCCTTCAAGCTGTACCTCAAGCATATCGGGAACCTCGTCGTTTGTTCCGCCGCTCTCATTTTGGGCGTTTCCGCACGCCCCCAATAATCCAATGGCAAAAGCCCATACTAAAAACGATCGTTTCTTTTTCAATTGATTTACCCCCAACTCCATTGTACTTGCCACAAACCCAATGTAACACCATTATGTGTAAACGATGTGAAATCTGCGTTACCAAATATAGAAATTTGGTTATACGAGCGGCAGCCTGATCGAAACGGAAGTGCCTTTTCCAACCTCGCTAGCAATCACCATCGTTCCTCCATGCAGCTTCGCCAGCCTGTCTACAATTGCCAGCCCCAGCCCCGTACCGCCCTGCTTGCGCGTTCTCGCTTTATCAACGCGATAAAAGCGCTCCGTTATTTTGGCCAAATCCGCCTCGGGAATTCCCTGTCCCGTATCGGAGATTGTAATGACAGCGAAGCTGCTGTCCTCCATTGCAAGCGAAACGCTTATTTTCCCTCCGGTATCAGTATAGTTGATGGCATTATCCAATACATTCATCAACATTTGGATGAGCCGCTCTTCGTCGGCTTCCACAATTAATTCGTAATTGAGGAAACGTTCCAGTTCGATCCCTTTTTCGGCCATTCTGTGTTTGACTTTGTTGATTGACTCCTCAACCGTTTGTGCAAGTGGAATCGGCGCCATCTTTAAAGAAAACTCCCGTGATTCAAACTTGGCAAGGTCAAGCAAATCATCCACAAGGCGTTCCATCCTGTTCGTTTCCCGCCAAATAATGTTTTCATATTGTTCTATGTCTTCTTTTTTTGCAACACCTGTTTGGATCGCTTCCATGTATCCTTTCATATAACTGAGCGGCGTGCGCAGCTCGTGTGAGACATTGGCCAAAAATTCCTTCCTCCGCTCATCTTCTTTTTGAACGGACTCGGCCATTTCATTGAACGTTTTGGCAAGCTGGCCAATCTCATCATCATGGTAATTGGCTACCCTTACAGCCAAATTGCCGGAAGACAGCTCCCGTGCCGCATTTTTCATTTCGATTAATGGTTTTACCGTTTTTTTCAGCCATTTATTCCCCAAAGTAAGGGCAACGAGCAAAAACAGGAATGCCCCCACTAGCCAATAAGCCGAATATCGCAAAGTCATTTCACTTAAATTTTCCAACGGATAATACAAATAAATAATGCCTTCAAGCCTTTTGCCGTCAAGCAGCGGAACGGCGACCGAAATGACATCCCTGCCAAGCCGCTTCACGTGGCCTTTTTTATAAACAGGTGAACCCGTTAACAGTTTTTCCCGGTCCTCCCCACTGATCAAAGCGTTGTAATCTATTTCAAAGGGCAGGCACATGCTTAACTCGCGCGGATTTTTCACAGCAAAAACTTCAAATTGTGATTTTTCCCCGAATCCGTTGATTTCGTTAATCAATGAGTCCCGTACGGCGCCCCCTTCATATGAAAGAGCGAGCCGTTTTCCGGTTTGAAGCATATCTGTTTTCAAATTTTTAACATATAACCCTTCATATAACATATACGAAAATAAAGAAGCATAAACAATGGAAACCAGAAAGGCTATTAATAGGGCAAAGGATAGTTTTCGGGATAAGCTCATCTGGGTACCTCGAATTTGTAGCCGTATCCCCATACCGTTTGAATGCAGCGCCCTGCATCTTCTCCAACCTTCATCCGGAGGGTTTTAATATGGGTATCAACCGTTCTCGGGCCTCCCTGGTAAGACAGATCCCACACCCGATCGAGCAGGGCTTCCCTTGAAAATACCTTTCCCGGTTCGCTCATCATCACTTTTAAAAGCTCAAATTCCTTGAATGTCAGCTCTACCTCCCGGCCTGACACCTTGAGCTTTCTCCTTTCCACATCCAGCAAATAGCTCCCCATTCCGATCTTCGGCTCATTATTTTTCTGATATGAAGTTCTTCTTAAAACAGCTTCAATTCTTGCAACAAGCTCACCGGGAGAAAAAGGCTTCACCATATAATCATCCCCGCCAAGCTTCAGGCCTTTTACCTTGTCCCATTCTTCCCCTTTTGCCGATAAAAAAATAATGGGGATCTCGCTCTTTTCGCGAAGCTCCCGGCAAATCTCAAAACCGTCTTTGTCGGGAAGCATGATATCGAGCAAAATGAGATCGATGTTTTCCTTGGATAAACAACTGTACAGTTCCTCGTATCCTTCCGCTTCGGAAGTCTTATAGCCGGAATTTTGCAAGTACATTGAAATCAAATGTCTCATATCTTCTTCATCGTCAACAATCAGAACATGTACCATTATTCCACCTTCTCGCGAGTAAAAATAATGAATGGACCTTTTCCCACCTTGGTTTTGCCCTCAATCTCAAGTGTCTCGGGGTCAACCCAATAAACTTCGTCACTGTCAAAACCGGCAATGACTAATTTTCCGGCAAAGAAATCGATCGCAAACGGATTTACCCCTACTTCCGTTTGGCCGCTGAGCTTTTTGTTGAAATCAAAGCGGTACAGCCTATTCGTTCCATGGCTCAGTGCATACAATCCGTATTGGTTTTCATGAAAATCAACAGGCATCAGCGGAGCGGGAATCTTCTCCTTCAATTCATGTGTCTTTAAGGAATAGACGGCAATGGAAGATTGCGGCTTCGTACCTTCACCATGACCACCAATCCATAGCTCATCATCCTTGTGCCGGAGCAGCATGCCGGTGCTTGATGCCGGAATGGGAATCTCCTTCTCGATTGAATAATCGTCTGCATTGATGAAAGCCAGTGTTTTTCCTTTAAAAGAGGCAACATATATATGCCGGCCATCCGCTTCCATTTCAAGCGGATAGGGCTTTGTTTTAACACGCTTGATTTCTTTGCCGTCCTGATCAAAAAAACGGACTTCGTTTCTTTCCTTGTCAGCGAAGGCAAAATCCGAGTTGTGTTCTAAATAGATTCCGTTCACAATTCCTTTTCCAGTCTTAAATGAGTGCTGGCGCTTTCCCGTTTTCAACGAATAGAAATCGACTGCTTCAAGCTCCGGCCCGAATAATAATAACGTATCTCCGTCAGGCAAAAGTTTTGCACCCGTGTATGTTTTGTCCAGTTCCCAGCGGGCAAACCTATTTCCGTTTTGATCTAAAAAATGTATGCTAAAGTCCCGTACATTTAACGTTGCAGCAAAATCTTGATCTTCCTTTACAGGTTCAAAATTTTTCTCCTGGCATCCTGTCAGGAAGATCAGCAATATAAAAAGAAGATGGACCTTCTTCACTCTCTCACCTTCTGTCGTAAAAACATTTTCATCTCATTTTAGCATAACGCAAAATTGTGATGTTTTAATGAAGTTCACATGAAATTTCAGGGTCGAATTAAACAGCAATCACAATTTTTCTTTTTTATAAGATCCCTGTTCCTTTTATCCAAAAATGAAAGTTCGCTGGCAAAAAAAAAAGAACTGCCAGGCTGTTCAAACAGCCTGGCAGCATCTTAACTGACATCTCTTTTCTTAAAGTCGTCGCTCTCCCAGAAGTCGGCGTTTTTAATGCCTACCTTCTTGGGGTCAAAGACAGGGTCTATTCCTTGTTTTTTCTGCTCCTCGTAGTCTTTCAAAGCGATCATGGCGGGTTTATACATAATCAGGATGGCTATCATGTTCAGCCAGCACATGAGGCCAAGCCCGATATCCCCCAGATCCCAGGCCACTTTGGCCGTCCTGATACAACCGTAAAAAGAAGCTGCCAGCAAAACGATTTTTACGAAAAACATCGCAATTTTTCCGTTCCTTCCCCTCGTTAAATAAGCGATGTTTGTCTCGGCAATGCAATATAGTAGTAGGCCATAATGGTCGTAAACGCGAAGAAAAAGAGTGAAATGGCAACAAAGCCTGACCCGAAACCCGGCAGTACAGTCTCTACGGCTGCCTGTGTATAACCCGGTCCCGGCTCCATATCACCAAGGCGCTTGACAATATAGGAATTGTCCGGCCGAACCGTATTGTACATCCCTGTAATAATAATCATAAAAGCGGTAGCAGAACAAACAACAATCGTATCAATATAAACGGAAAAAGCCTGGACGATCCCCTGTTTGGCAGGATGTGATACTTCGGCCGCACCGGCAGCGTGAGCGCCGGAACCCTGGCCGGCTTCGTTGGAATATATCCCCCTTTTTACTCCCCAGGAGACCGCCATTCCAAGTATGCCACCGAAGGCGGAATCAAGCCCAAAAGCACTTTTGAATATTAAGGCTATGACAGCTGGCAATTCCGTAATGTTAAAGGCGATAACAATGAATGAAACAAGTACGTAGCCAATGGCCATAAAAGGGACAACCAATTGTGCGGTTGCAGCAATTCTTTTGATGCCCCCAAAGATGATAAAGCCCAATAGTAACACAATAAAAATACCGGTTATAAGAGTATTGATCCCAAAAGAGTTATGAAGGGCACTTGCAATGGAGTTTGCCTGTACCCCCGGCATCAGAAACGCCATCGCCACAGCGGTTGCAACTGCAAAAATCACTGCATACCACTTTTGCCCCATCCCCTTTTCAATATAGTAGGAAGGACCTCCGCGATATTCCCCGTCCTGCTTTACTTTATAAATTTGGGCCAGGGTCGATTCTACATAAGCCGTACTGGCACCAAGAAATGCAATCGCCCACATCCAAAAGACCGCACCCGGCCCCCCGAAAGCAATTGCCGTGGCTGTTCCGGCAATATTTCCTGTCCCGACACGTCCAGAAAGCGCAACCGACAAAGCCTGGAAAGATGATATTCCGGCTTCTGAACTTTTTCCGGAGAATAATAGCTTAAACATATCCTTTATAAGACGAAGTTGCATGAAACGGGTCATGATGGAAAATAAGACACCAATTCCAATGGCAAGGTAAATCATGGGAGAACTCCACAATACGCCATTCAGCCATTCAACGAATTGTACCACTCGCATTCCTCCTCTTCTTTATATAGACTCTCGGCATTCGCCGAGTTAGATGGGTCAAAGGATCTCTTGACCCAACTGTTTGATTCCCCTCCTACTT
>NZ_JBFEGN010000023.1:0-42802 GCF_047228825.1 Siminovitchia jepli | reverse complement strand
CCTCCCCGTGATTTGTAGTGTATACAGGCTCCTTCAAAAATAGATTACTACTTTAAAACGAAAGATAAAAGGCATAATGCTTCATTTTCATGCGGTGTTGTGCCTTGAGCGTAGCGAAAGGAATGATTATAAAGATGAAGAAAAGGATACAAAGGTTGTTGAGTTTGAAGTATCTGATCTTGATCAAATCCTAAATGCCAAAGTTCATATTATTGTTCCATTTATTAATTACGATAATAAGTATGACATTCGCTTTAAATTTGATCCGAGCAAAATGGAACTCCAAAATGTGGAGAATAAGCCAGAGCCGATACATTTGGAGGATGGAAATTACACGATAGATCTTGAAGCCTTGCATGCTAAAGAAGATAAGCCATCTGGCATGGCAAGATACATTGAAAAAACAGCATCTTTGGCAGTAAAAGGTGGAAAAACCCTTCTGACGCTTACTTTAACTGATCATAAGACTGTTACAGGTTTTCAAGTGGAAGGAAAACAGCCAGTAACAGAAGATGTAAATGAAGCGAAGAATACGAGAGCAGTCACGTATGAGCTTGATCAATTAACAACGCTGATGAACGCGCAAGTGCAATATACGGCAGGGGCGCATAATGGTGACCAACCACTCCGTCTAGCATTCAATGAAGACAGTGTCACACCAGCAGATGAAGAAGAGGAAGAAGAAGATGGAGATACCGATCATCCGAAATATGCAGATGGAGTTTATAAGCTACCGTTTGTTGTGTGGCAAGCAGCGAAGGACGAACAATCTGTAGCGGATGAATATTTTGAAAAGCCGGCCCAACTGATTATAGAAGATGGAAAGTACACTGTCCAAGCTGAATTAAAGAACAGTTCATGGTGGCAATATTTCAAGGTGCAATCAGGTAATGATTTTGTTGATGTTACCACTGTTAGTGAAGATGTGAAGAAAGGTACAAGGATTGTTAAATTTAAAGTAGATGATCTTGATCAAATCCTAAATGCCAAAGTTCATATTATCGTGACAGGAATTCCTGGACTTGATTATGATAATAAGTATGACATCCGCTTTAAATTTGATCCGAGTGAAATCCCATTATCAGGGGAAAACCCGGGTGAGGAACCAGGAGAAAATCCAGGTGAGGAACCAGGAGAAAACCCAGGTGAGGAACCAGGGGAAAATCCTGGCGGAGAACCAGGACAAAAGCCAGGCGAAGAAGATTCAAAATACAAAGATGGAGTTTACACGCTGCCATTTGTCGTGTGGAAAGATAAAGAAAATGTTTCTTCTGTAGCTGATGGTTATTTTGTTAAACCGGCAACAGTCAAAATTGAAAAAGGGAAATATACGGTTCAGGCCACATTAAAAAATGGTTCGTGGTGGAAGTCATTCCAGACAGCTTTTGGCAATAAATTTAAAGAGGTAAAAACTGTAAGTGAGAATAAGAAGGATGATACACGCATCGTTCAATTTCCTGTCGAAGATTTGGATAAGATTTTAAATGGTAAAGTCCACATTATCGTCAAAGGAATTCCGGGTTTCGAATACGACAACAAATATGACATCCGCTTTAAGTTCCATTCAGACCAACTTAAGCTAATACAAAACGACGATAACGGATTTGTGGATGATAGCAAAGAACCAATCGGAGAAGACAATAACGGCAATAATTCGAATAATGGAAACCAAAACGGCAACAACAATGGCCAAAATGGTAGCAATGAAAATAAACAAAATCAAGCCATCGATCCGAGAAATTTAAAAGATGGAGAGTATTCGATTGAATATAAAGTATTAAAATACAATACGAACCAAACATCTGTGATGAATGATTATGTTGTTAGCCCAGGTCATCTGAAAGTAAAAGATGGAAAGAAACGTATAGCGATTACGCTAAAAAACAGTTCATGGATTACAGACCTTAAAGTCAATCGACAAGGGAAATTGGCTGCGCCAACCGTATTAAGTACGGACACGAAGGCGGATACTCGTATCGTGGAATTTGAAGTAGACGATTTATTTAAGAAACTGGATGCTTGGGTCAAAGTCGACTTTGACATTCCTGGCTTAAGCTATCACAACGAATATGATGTGCAGTTTGCTTTCGATCCAAATTCTATCAAGCTATTAAAACCGGGTGAAATTTACCCGCCAAAAGGCAAGGTAGAGGAAGCGAAGCAAAAGCCGAATGAAGAAACTAAGTCTGAGCAAAGCAACGAAGATAATGTCACGGTTCCTGCATTTGACCGTAACGGCGATAAAATCAATAAAAATAACAGTGGCATTACGAACAAACTGGGAATCAACCCTAAAACAGCCGATAAAGCAAAAATTATTTTATTCGCCACTTTATTAATGGGATCACTCCTTTTCTTAATCATCAAGTGGCGCAGAAAAACGGATACGAATCGTTAAGAAGTACGTTAAGTCGAGTCTTGTTGCCTCTGTTCTGGGTAACAAGACTCCTGTTTTGACAATCTCTCATACCATAGGTGGGAACACTTTTATGAAAAAGCAAATCCTTGTTTTATTAATGATTGTAAACATGTTGTTCATGGGTTGTTCATCCGGAGAAAATACAAAGAAAATGATAAAAGAGAATAATGATCCCGAAAATAATCGAATAGTAGCTACAACTGTAGCAGTGACGGAAATAATGGATGCATTAGAGTTAGATTTAATCGGTGTTCCAACAAGTTACAAAGATTTGCCTGAAAGATATGAGGGGGTTCCGGAAGTTGGAAATCCGATGAGTCCCGATATGGAATTGATTATGTCATTGCAGCCGAAAGAAGTGATGTCTGTGACAACATTAAAACATGATTTAGAGTCTGTTTTTGATGATGCCGGCATTCATACGCGATATGTAAATTTAGAAAGTATCGAGGATATGTATGCGGAAGTGTTAAAGATCGGAGAACAATATCATCGTCAAGAGCAAGCAGAGAAAATAGTGAATGAATTTGATAAAAAATTAATAGAAATTAAGAAAAAAATTGAAGGGAAACCTGCGCCTAAAGTTCTCATTCTAATGGGGGTTCCTGGAAGCTATTTAGTTGCTACCGATCGCTCGTACATAGGTGACCTGGTTGAAAAATGCGGCGGTGAAAATGTTTTTTCTGGCGAAAAAGTTGAATATCTCGCCTCGAATACCGAATACCTACAGCAATCAAATCCTGATATTATTTTACGGGCGGCACATGGAATGCCGGATGAAGTAGTAGAAATGTTTGATAAAGAATTTAAGGAAAATGATATATGGAAACATTTTGAGGCTGTAAAAAATAATCGGGTTTATGATTTGGAGGAGACTCTTTTCGGCACGACCGGAAACTTAGCTGTTTCCGAAGCATTAGATGTGATGGTAGAAATGCTTTATTCGGAATAAGAGTGAACATATCGTTGTTGAATGAAAAGGATGTTCTAAATGAAGAAAAAATGGCTTAGTTTTATGACAATAATTGTATTATTAATGATTGCACTTATTTATTCGGTCAATACGGGGAGTATCAATGTTTCTTTCGGTGAATTAATAAACGGGCTAATAACTGGTACAAATGGAGACGTTCAGGTCATTAGGGATTTGCGTCTGCCGAGGATTATTATTGCAGTGTTTGCAGGAGCGGCTTTATCCGTTTCAGGCGTGTTGCTGCAAGCAGTAATGAAAAACCCATTAGCAGAGCCGGGAATAATTGGTGTTTCGTCAGGTGCAGGTTTTATGGCGATGTTATTGGTGGCAATCTTTCCGACTTTATACTTTTATATGCCTTTGTTTGCCTTTTTAGGCGGCGCCTTGGCATTTTTTCTTGTCTATTCCATTTCGTGGAAATCAGGTTTAGATCCGTTGCGGATGATTTTAATCGGAGTAGCAATCAATGCGATTTTTACGAGTTTAAGTCAAACATTTAATTACCGGGGAAGTTATACAACAGCAATGGTACAGGAAGTAACAACATCCACATTAGCAATGAAGAAGTGGAGTGATGTGGAAATAATGGTTATCTACGGTACAATTGGATTAATTTTGGCACTCATTGTATATGCTTGGTGTAACTATTTGGCATTGGAAGATAAAACAGCGAAAAGCCTGGGATTTAATGTGAACTTAGCGCGTTTCGTCATTTCAGCGATTGCGGTGTTGCTTGCATCAGTCGCTACTGCCACTGCTGGATTGTTCGTATTTGTGGGGCTGCTTGTACCGCATATCGGCCGCATACTGGTTGGAACAGATCATAAAGTACTCATCCCTTTTTCTGCGCTATTAGGTGCACTATTTATTTTACTTTCCGATACACTGGGAAGAACATTAATAGCCCCAAATGAAATTCCTGCATCGATCATTATGGCGTTGATTGGCGGGCCATTTTTAATATTCTTACTTAGAAAGAGTGATCGTATCTATGGAAATTAAAGATATTACTTATTCATATGATAAGAAAACGAATCATCTTAAAAATATTTCCAGTAAGATAGATCAGCACAAGATTACGACCATTATTGGCCCAAATGGATCAGGGAAGTCAACATTGTTAGGAATATTAGCCAATAGCTATGCTCCGAATAAAGGGCAAGTGATCATAGATGGGAAACAGTTGCTTCACATAAAGCCAAAGGAACTGGCAAAAAAAATTGCCATTGTACATCAACAAAATAGGGCACCAGCCGATATGACAGTAGAAAAGCTGACAAGCTATGGAAGACTGCCGTACAAATCACTCTTTTCCAAACAGACATCTGATGATCAACAAGCTGTTGAATGGGCATTACAAAAAACAAATTTAATAGATAAGAAGAATAAAATGATCAGTGAACTATCGGGTGGCGAGCGGCAACGTGCTTGGATTGCAATGACATTGGCGCAAAGTACCCCGTATCTATTTTTGGATGAACCGACCACTTACTTGGATATTTATTACCAGTATGAGATATTGGAATTGGTCAAACAGTTAAATAGCGAAAATGGTTTAACAATTGTGATGGTGCTCCATGATATTAATCAAGCTATTCGCTATAGTGATACGATTATGGTGATGAAAGATGGGAAACTGATTAAGAAAGGCACCCCTGAACAAGTCGTTACTTCTGAATTGCTTCAAGAAATATACGGAGTACAGACGGTTGTCAAAATGGATGAGGAATCTGGTTTGTATATCCTCCCTTTGGGAATTCAATAATCCTTTGCTTGAGGTGGTTGATGATGGGCGGAAAACGGCAAAAGAAAGGAAGAATTGGACAAAAGGTGTTCACCATCTTATGTTTCATTGTCCTTGTTTATTCGGGATATGAGCTGGCGAGCATTTTCATCGGTTATTACAAAAATCGCCAGGTTTTGGCAGAAGTCCAGCAACTCTATTATAATGAATATTCCGCTGAAATCGATGAGGTCAAAGAAGGTGAGATCCGTCCTCAGTTTCATAAATTGCTTCAGATAAACCCTGATATCATAGGCTGGATCACGATTGATGATACGATGGTCAATTATCCGATCTTGCAGGCAGATACAAATGAATATTATTTATACCGGAATTATAAAAAGGAAAACTCTCGTGCGGGCAGTATTTTCATGGATTACCGGAATGATATTACTGCACATGATCGGAATACCATTATCTACGGCCATTCAATGAAAGATGGCTCCATGTTCAATCAGTTGAAGAAATTTCTTAATAAAGATTTCTTTGAATCGCATCAAACGATTTATTTTGATACGCTGTATGGCGCTTACGACGCGAAAGTGTTTGCCGTTTATCATACAACAACCGACTTTGATTATATTCAAACGGAATTTAATTCCGACGGAGAGTATGCCGCTCTTTTGCAGAAGATGATGGATGAATCCGTTCACTGGACAGATGTCGAATTGCAGGCTGATGATCAAATCCTTACCTTATCAACTTGTGATTCCATGCTGGATCCCGATAAGGGGAGATTTGTAGTGCAGGCGAAGCTGGTTCCGAGAAGTGGCTAAATGCTGCGCTTGATTACTATTGAACAGGGGAATGTCTGGGAAGGTAGGCAAACATCGGGACGGGCTTAGTGCCCGTTCTTTGGGATTTCTATTAAAAACGGTCACGATTAGAGACCGCATGCTCAGGCTGGGAAAGTATTTTCCTTATTGGGATAGTATTTCTTTTTATCGGCCAGTATTTCATTCTTGATTCTTCATTTTTAAGAATATCTCCTTCTCGGGCAGCCCATTAGAGGCCACCCGAGTTGCCTTAACTGAAAAGCGACTGTATGCGGTCTGTTTTTCCATCGAGTAATTGTTGGATGACTTGCACTATATCTTTCGGGTTTTTCAGTTCGAGCCCTTCATGATAAGCAGTCATTGCCTGTTCCCACCGTTTTATTTTAATATCATCATACAATGTATCAAGCAATTGTTTTTCCAGCGATACACCCTCCTTAAGATTGAAGACAAGATGTTGTGTTTCTAGATAGCGCATGTTCATTTCTTCTTGCCCGGGAAGGGCGGAATGAATGAAAATAGGAATTTTTTTTCGTAATGCCTCACTGATTGTGACACCTCCCGGCTTGGTAATAATGGCATCAGCTTCCTCGTAAAGTTGTCTCATCTCCAACCTTGATGAAAGGTATGGCAAAGGCTGGATAGATGCCAGGTTCCAGGAATGGATTTCCTCATACAGCCGCTTGTTTTTTCCGCAAAGCACCAAAAAATCAAAGTGTGAGGACTTCTTTAATTCCCGAGCTATGTGTAACATTCTTCCTAACCCGCAGTTTCCTCCGGAAATTAAAATTTTGGGGCGCCCTTCTGTTTTAATTGGAACTGTATTTTTCAAAATCTCTTCATGAACCGGAATACCGGTAACGATCAAGTTTTCATTCGTTATTTGAGTCGAAAGCTTTTCTTTTACCTCCCGGCTTGGAAGGAAATGAGCGTCAATCCCTTCTTTTCCCCAAACACTGTTTATAAAGAAATCTGTATAAACGTTAATAATGGGGATTTCACATCTTTGTTTCGATTTTATCTTACTTAAAAGATAGGATGGGAAGGCTTGCGTGCAAACGATTAAATCCGGCTTTTCTTCACTTAGTAGTTGCTCCATTTTTCTTATAAAATAAAATTGATACCCCTTGAAAAAGTAGTCCGTTTTGGATGGATCGGAAAAATAGTGTTTATAGGCGAGATGATATGTTTTTGGCGCATAACGGATCCATTTTAAGTAACTGTTTGTAATTACTTTTTCCAAAGCTTTATTTGCATAACTTAACAGCTCCATTTTTTTTATGACCATTCCTTCTGCATGTTCTGTTAATGCATCCATTAACGCTTCAGCTACTTGGTGATGTCCCGATTGCATTTGCAGCAAGGGTAAAAACAAAATTTTTTTCATTTGTTTCATCTCCTGTTCTATAAAATGCATACCCGCTGCAGTGAATCATTAACAAAAAATTGCTAGACCAAGAAAGCCATGTTCAGCAGCAGGAAGAGAGCCCCGGCCGGGAAAGTGCTCTAAGTCAATCAGGGGAATGATTTTGCTTCTTCTTTCTTAAAAGCTTGATGAATACATACATCACAAAGATAAATAAGAAAAAAACACCGATATAGGGCACGTATTTTGGATTAATATTAAATGCCGTTCCCGCGAAATATCCTGCAGCAATAAAAGGAAAAATCCAAAGCAGCGTCCCTAACAGGGAGAAAAGGACAAATTGAAAAAAAGGAACCTGTGCTATCCCGGCAAAATAGGGGCAAACCTGTCGTATACCCGGCATGTAAAAGCCAAATAAGATGGTTTTATGGCTATTTTTTTGAAATTGAAGTTGTACTTTGTTCCAGCGTTCCCTTGTAATTCCTACATACTTGCCATATTTATTGATGAACGGGTGTCCAACGTATTTACCAAAACCAAAGGCGGCAAGCATTCCCAAAAAGGCACCCAGAAAAGCACACAACGCTGCCAGTTGGAAGGACAGTTTATGTTGAACGATTAACACCCCGATTAAAAATAACAGTGATTCTTCGGGGGCAGGGACACCAACAATTCCAAAGAACAGAAATAAAAAGATGATCATGTATCCATATAAATCAATCTCGTTTAACAGCGTGTTTATATTCATAATGACCTCTTTTGATCGTAATGGCTGTTGCTGTCTATAGTTATAAACCGTCTTCCTTTTTTTATACTTTCCTTCAAGTAAACTTCCAGATTTTCCATCATATATTTGGGCGCTGTTTGGTCTGCCCCCATTGTTTTCCCGCAGTCATGAAGCAGCAGGATAGAACCGTCCTCCGGCACTTTGCGCAATTGATCAAGAAGGGTAGTCTTGCAGCTTTCAATCTTCCAATCTCTAAATACATGTGACCACATGATGGCCTCATAGTCTTTGCTTACATATTTTGTGAATAAATTAAAGTGTCCCCATGGCGGACGATAAAAGTTCACTTTTTCACCGATGCAATCCCTGATGGCTTTTTCTGTCATGCTTAACTGCCATTTTAAATAAAACGGCGGCAAGACCCAATTGGATAGATGATGAAAATGATGGATGCCAATTACGTGGCCTTCTTGATGCATGCGTTTAATGATTTCCGGGTGTTTTTTTACTTTGTTTCCCATTACAAAAAAGGTAGCTTTGATATGGTATTTTTTTAAAAGATCCAGCAGTGTCATTGTATATTCCGGATTAGGACCATCATCAAAAGTCAGGGCTATTCCTTTTTCTCCCTCGACTTTTTTGGTAATCCCTTTTCCATATGTTCTTATAACGATTGTAGGAATAATGGCATAAAATACAATGACAGCAAAGCTGGCAATCAATAGGTAAATCATTTCAGAACAGCTCACTTTCCACTCGGATGTATCGTGGAATGGAAGGTCCTTTGCGTATTTTATTCCCCCCATGTCCAAATGATAAGCCTTTTTTTGACAAGTGTTGGTGTTTACAATATTTTCCAGTAAAACGCCCATTTGGCGGGTTCGGGCAAGAACAAAAGGCTGAACAGTAACAGTTTAAGTTTGATTATTTTTCAATGCAATCCTAATACACAAACTGAACATCTTTTTTATAATGATACGTATATTTTTTTTCTTTTAATGTAATACCGTTTATTAACATTTTTAACATATACAATTGGTTTGTTCATGCTTATTGGGGATCTGTCTTTATTTTGCTCCTTTTTTACATGGCCTGCCATCGATTCACCTAACATTCACCTTACATTTTTGTCATATTAGAACGGCATGCACTATGTAAAAATGAAGATAGTAACTGAAAAGAAAACTCCTTTATAAAATAGACGGAAGCTTTGTCCAAATCTACTACAAAGGAGATTTTTAACATGAAAAATAATTGATTTTTTATTTTGTAAATCTAAAGTTTGCAATTGCAACTTTTCGTTTATTTAGTATGCTGCAATTCATTGGGCTTTTAATCCTTTTATTTGTACTATGTGCAGCTCCGACGGACAGGAGGTCCTAGTGCAGGCGAAGCGACAGGACGTCGCTGCCTGAGCCTGCCGACGGACAGGAGGTCCTAGTGCAGGCGAAGCGACAGGACGTCGCCGCCTGGCCTATTTTCAATTCTCTAAGCCAACAACCATGCCAATGATTCCAAAAATGTACAAAGCTGTAACGACTGTCCACGGTCCAAGCATTTGCTTCGATCATGTCTTTTTGATTTAAAAAAATTCGACATCGCTTTATATGGTCCAAGCATTGATTATTGGGGGTTTAATTGGCAGCCGCTTCCCAGCTTCCGAGTTTTTTCTTCACATTTCTGCAATTTTATTTTACATGGGAGCGTTTCCATTTCACCTTTTGGGTTTACTGTTTGGCAAACATGTGGTTTAATAATTTAGTATCAATTTTCATTAACGAGCTTCATATAAAGTAAAGTGAGCCAGTTAACAACTCCAAGGCAGAATGTTCGATATCTCTGTTTTGGGTTATTTTTTGTAAATTGACAGCCCTAGAATATTTGAGGTGGGAACGATGAAGAAATTCTTGAGTACAAAAACGGGCTTTTTTACAGTGATGGTACTTTTCTTCTGGATTAAAACGTATATTATCTACCAAACTGAATTTAACCTGGGAGTGAAAAATGGAATCCAGCATTTCCTGCTGTTCTTTAACCCGCTGAATTCCGCACTGATTTTTCTTGGCTTGGCCTTGTTTGCAAAAGGAAAACGGGTGGGCGTATGGTTGATTTCGATATATTCTGCGCTAAGTTTTCTATTATATGCCAATGTAGTTTTCTACCGCTTTAACAGTGACTTTATAACGATTCCGACTTTGACCCAGACTAGCAATTTTGGAAGTCTCGGAGGAAGCATTGCTAATCTGGTAGCATGGCACGATATTTTTTATGCGTTGGATATCATCATCATGATCGTCTATTTTGTAAAAGCAAAAGGAAATTGGTCACAAGATCGCATCAAGCTTCGCAAGCCTTTGATGGTTTTGGCATCAGGCGTTATATTGTTTGTTGTGAACCTTGGACTTGCCGAAATTGACCGTCCGCAGTTATTGCAGCGGACTTTTGACCGAAATTATATTGTCAAATATCTTGGAGCCTACAACTTTACCATTTATGATGCTGTCCAAAGCTTTAAATCTTCGAAACAGCGGGTAATGGCATCAAGTGATGATATGACGGAAGTTGAAAATTACACGAAGAGCAAGTATGCCCAGCCAAATCCCGAATACTTCGGCAAAGCGAAAGGGAAAAATATCATAAAAATACATTTGGAATCTTTCCAAACGTTCTTAATTGATTATAAGCTTCACGGGGAAGAGGTCACTCCTTTCCTGAATTCTTTGGTGCGTGATCCTGAATTTACGTATTTTGATAACTTTTTCCATCAAACCGAGCAGGGTAAAACAGCTGATGCAGAATTGATTATGGACAATTCATTATATGGATTGCCGCAAGGATCCGCGTTTGTCATGAAAGGGAATAATACGTACCAGGCATTGCCTGCGATTTTGCATCAGCATGGATATACAAGCGCGGTGCTACATGGCGATTATAAATCATTCTGGAACCGTGATGAAATTTATAAAGAGTTTGGTGTAGACGAATTCTTTGACGCCAGCTATTATAATATGGCTGATGAAAATGTCATCGGCTATGGCTTGAAAGATAAACCGTTCTTTGAAGAGTCCATCCCGATGCTGAAATCTTTGAAACAGCCGTTTTATGCCCATCTTATTTCGCTGACCCATCACCATCCATATTTGATTGATGATGAGGATGCAACCATTGCACCTGCCGAAACAGGTGATGCATCAGTGGATAGATATTTCCAGACAGCCCGCTATCTGGATGAAGCTTTGGAACAGTTCATAAACGATTTGAAAGCAGAAGGTTTATACGATGATTCCGTTATCCTCATTTATGGCGACCATTACGGTATTTCCGATAACCATAACCGGGCAATGGAGGAATTGATCGGAGAGGAAATCACTCCGTTGAAACATGCAGAATTACAGCGGGTTCCATTGATGATCAGAGTGCCTGGCGTAAAAGGCCAAGGCGTAAACCATGAGTACGCAGGACAAGTCGACGTCATGCCGACATTGCTGCACTTGCAAGGCATCAAAGCACAGGATTATATCCAAATGGGTACTGACCTTTTTTCAAAAGATCATAAAGCGTATGTACCGTTTAGAAACGGTGACTTCATGACTGAGAAGTTCAGCAAAATCGATGGTGTATATTACGACAACTCGACGAAAGAAAAGATCGAAGAACCAACGAAAGAAATGCTGGAAGTCAATGAGTCGGTCATCCGTGACCTTCAGTTATCTGATAAGGTGATGTACGGAGACTTATTGAGGTTCTATACACCTAACAAGGACTGGACTCCTGTAGATCCGAAACAATATTCTTACGGAAAACAGGAACATGAAAGGCTTTATGAGAAAGGGAAATAAATAAGTGCTGAAATCCAGGCGAAAGGAAACTATATGTTTTCTTTCGTTTTTTTCTTTTTGTGTTCCCGAAAATTACGATGGAAATTGGCATTCCCGTACTTTGATCTTTCATAGGCCATTTCACATTCGCTCTTTCGTTCCATATCCGGAGCGAGCCGTTTTCGATACCGAGGTTTTCAGCATCCAATCGGTTTATGAACAATTGGGGAGCCTTTTCGAGCTTTGCATGCTGTTCATTATTCGAAAATGTCGAGTTCAAAAAGTTTACGTATCTTTTTTTTACGGAAATAATCTTCCGCAAGGTACATGATTTTTTGGGGGGCACCGCCGCACTTTACCGGGGAATTCGGATGTGTAAACAAGGCTGTTCCGGAAGTGAAATTGCGAATCGTTTCCCATGTGTAGTGCACATGCTCAAATGAATAATTACTGCAGACATTTTTGGAGCCGAGTGCCTCTTTTAAACCTTTAACGGAGTCCCAGTCGATTTCGATTCCGGCAGCGACCACTAAGTAGTCATAGGTAACGGCTGTTTGATCTTTTAAAATAACTTTGTTATGATCTGGATCAAAAGCATCGACAGCTTGTGGAATCCAAACGGCTCCTTCCGGAATGAGGCTTTCCATATCACGCTCGGAATCTTCTTTTTTCGCGGCTCCTCCGCCAACAAGCGTCCATAGCGGTTGATAATAGTGTTTTTGTGCGGGATCATTATAGCTATGTCATTAGCTAAATGATGTGACTTCCGAAGTAAACGCGCTGCGACAAATATTCCGGCTGTGCCGGCTCCGGCAATAACAACTTTAAAAGAGTTTTTCATGCGTTAACCTTCTTTCTGACATTCTATAAAATTTCTACTCTAACCATAATCAAAGCAGGAGGCCGATGGTATAGGGGAAATCCCCTAATTAATAGAATTTGTGTCAGCACAGGCATTGATTCTTTACCTGGGATATTCCTTTTTCTGGCGCCTCACCCCAAAATGGCGATACAATATATAGAGAGCATTTCCTGAAAAAACTCACCTGACGAGATCATCACCATCCCTTCTTGATGCAGGATATGATGGGTTCTTGTCACTGGTTCAAAATGCAATTTTTCTAAGGGAAAGCGAGGACAATTATATGGTCAGGCGCTATTTGATACCGTTAATCAGCTTTATTGGAACAGCCCTTGTAATGATTGGTAAAAAGCTTCAGCAAAAGATGTCGTATCCAAAAAGCTTCCCGATTGAGTCGATTGAGCAGACAACAAATGACATCATTTTTCATTTTAAGAGCGGAAAGGGGCCGTTCCGGATTTACAGAGAAGGCCGGCTGATTTATGAAGGGGAGGATGAATCCTTTACGGACAGTGAATTGGCTGCGGGGACTGCCTATTTTTATACAATTGAAATAGGGGCCAGAAGAAGTTCGCCGGAACGGATAAAAGTCCAAACTTCAACGGCCGCTAAATTCAGGGAATCGGAGAATGTGCTAAAAGAATGCATTCAAACCACTATTATTTCGCGGTCTTTGGTTGCGATGGAGTGGGAGCCAATTGAAGGCGTTGAAGAATATGCCATTTACCAGAACGGCAAAAGAATTGCCAAAGTGGAAGAGCCTTTCTTTGTAGACCGCTGGGTAAGGAGCCAGGTGGCATATACATATCGCGTGTACGCTGAACGGCCTTTGCCGGGGTTTGAACAAGATTCGAATGATGAGAAGCTTCCGGAAGCCGCCATCGAAAAATTCCATATGACAAAAGTGTTGGATCCGTTGGAAGAGATATTAAAATCTGGTGATGCGCCATCCGAGAAAAAGGAATGGCAATTCCTGTATAAAACATTTTTGAGAAAGAGCTGGATAAAAAATCCGGATGACGCGTCCCCGTACCGCTATTTTAAAGGCGATGGGCGCGGCTTTGATCCCGCATCCAAGGATTACCGCTCGATGGCCGAAATTGTTGTAACAGCTGATGAATTTGAGATCAGGTTGAACAAAGACATAGGGAAAATGAAAGGGTATGGGATGCTGAGAAAATTGAAGGGGGAAGTGGTTCCTTCCGATGAGGGCATCTACTTGGAAGATGTAGAAGTGGAAGAGAATAAAGCTTCCTTCGTGTTGAAGCACTCGGTTGAAAATCCTTTGGCCGATGCGCCCGCCGTCGACTATCAAGTTTGGGCTGCTTTTTTACGGAGCGGATTTTATGACATTGCCGGAATGCATGAGCAGGCTCCCAATCACGAAGTGTATTTGAAGCATGGGATACAGCGATCATGGACAACCCTGCATCAAAGCGAGGGAACAGAGTGGCCGGCTGAACCCAATACTGTGATCTATTGGAGGGTTTCCAATTATAAAGGGTAGTCAGATGGATTATGTAAAAAATGATTTCAGGAAAAACAGAAGCTGGCCTTTAGGGAAGGGCCGGCCGTATTTTTTCAAAAAAGCTGATGAATTCAATCATAATACCGCCATTTTTAACTGTCCTGATCAGCATGGCATTGGCTGAAGCTTTGCAAAAAGCCATAGACTAAATGGAGAAGCATTTACTGGAATCATGAGATTTGGATGCCAATCAAATAGATTTTTTGGTAAAAAGCTGCTGGAATAACCGGGAATTTCCCGAAATCCGCAGCTTTTTTTCTTACCGAATCAATTAATGAGTTTGCCGCCTGAGCATTAGGGAAAATCATAAATACAATAACTTGATCATATAAAAAGAGGAGGAATGTATATGCCCGCGCCAATGATGTTGAACCTGTTAGCAGCCACATGTTTGTTCTTTTCTTATACCCCCGGGGATTCCGGCATACATACTCCACAAGCCATCCAGCTCGAGGGCAGCGGAGCGAACAACGTCAATGATAAAAGAGGGATGGAGAAAATGGCTGTTGATCTTGCGGACGATTTTATCCTTCCGCTTCATCCTGATGGAAAAAGCCTTGGCTTAAAAACGAAAGAAGACTATATGAACTATTATAAAAATGTAAGTGACTTAGATTTGGCAGAAGAGTTTCTCAACGCTTTTTTTATTGAGAAAAATGGAGTGCTGGAACACATTCCGACTGAGCCTCCGCTCTGGTTTGACAGCGAACTTCCATACGAATTCAAAAAATTAAGCGATACGGAGATGTCTATCAGCCAGTTCAGCTCCGTTGAATTATACGGGCCTGCGACATTGACCATCTTTTATAAAAAAATCAATGGAAACAAATGGATCATTGATGAAGTGCATTACGAAATGGAAAGCGAACAGTTGAATGAAATATGAAGGCGGCCTTCACACATAAGGCCGCCTGATTATTTTTTAGTACAGCTCTTTTTCAAAGAGCATATACTGGGCACGTTGCTAATCAGGCAAATATCCGAAAGGAAGATAGGATTTCCCCGCTGTTTCTTTTCCAAGAGTTAAAAATCATAAGGGTCCTATATAAAAATGAATTTTTGAATGCAAACGTAAAAATCTGACAAAAAGCCATTGCGTCTAGTCATTGATCTCCCATCCTTTTTTGACTATTCGTATTCTATACCCGAAAAGATCGGTAATGGGACTCCGTTCTTTGACCGTTTTCACCGAAATAACGCCAGCGCGGGCAATGGGAGCCCGTTCCTTTAACCGTTTTCGGGCGCGGGCAATGGGGTCCCGTTCCTTTGACCGTTTTCGGTGAAATAACGCCGGCGCGGGTAACGGCATTGGCTTGCCGGGCCAATTCATAATAAATACCGATCGTCTAAAATGATTGCGTGTTAAGCACTTACATTCATTGTATATAGATTATATAAGCGGAGCGGCCAGCGTTTTAAACATTGGCCAAACAAAAAATAGTGGCCCATGCCACTGGTGCACTTAACTGCACTCCTGCAATTATGAGAGCAGCAGATTGTCATTGACTCGGCTTCTTGCCCCATTCTTCTTAGTAGATAGACTTAAACACCCTCCAGCCTATTTAGGCGGAGGGTGTACAGCTTTTTTTGGCAGTTCGCAATTTAATCAATCCAAACTCCCACCTCTTACTTGTAAGAAAGACGCAGCGCTTTTCTTATCCGAAAATAGCGTTGACAATTAAAAGCATGACAAGGGAAGTTCCCCATGCCAAGGTAGTCGGGACGGACCAAGTCAGGATTTGCTCTTTCACATTTTTAATGCCGAGCATACGGTTGATTACCCAGAACAGGCTGTCGTTGAAGTATGAGAAAACCATGGCTCCAAGGGCAGCTGCCTGTGCGGCAAGCGCCATATTGACATCAAGTCCTGTCAAAATGGGGGCGGAAATAGATGCTGCCGTAATCATCGCAACTGTTCCGCTTCCCTGGATCAAACGTACAACTGAAGCGATAATAAATGGGATCAGGATAGCCGGCATTTGGATACTGGCAATCTGTTCCGCGATAAAATCGCCTGCCCCGCTTGTACGAAGTACGTTGCCCAGAGCGCCGCCTGCCCCTGTTACAAGCAGAATGATGCCGGAGGTCTGAATCCCTTCTTCCATTCTGTCCAGTGCCTCGGATTGTTTGACGTGCCCATAAAGCCCATAAATGGCAAAAATCAAGCCGATGCCAACTGCAATGATGGGTGATCCAAGGAAAGTAATATAATCATAAATGCCGCCGGACAGTTCAAGCGCGGCGAGCAGTGTATTTGCAAAAATCAACAGGATTGGAATGACAATTGGAAGCATGGCTCTCGTTAATGAGGGAAGATTCTTGGATTCACTGACAGCCAAATAATCCTCCACCGTGATTTCTTTTTCTGGGCGAATGTAATCAAGGCCTGTTTCATCCGGAATTTGATAGATTTTTTTTCCAAGCCATTTTGCATAAAAAACGCCCACAATAATAATGGGAATCGTCAAAACAAGTCCCCAAAGGATCATCATCCCGATATCCACTCCGAAAATACCGGCAACTCCGAGCGGGCCGGGAGTAGGTGGCACCGCATGGTGAGTAGCAGCCAGTCCGATGCCAAGAGCTACCCCCAAGGAAAGGACAGATTTACCGGTTTTCCTCGAAAGCGCTTTAACAAGGGATGATAAAATGACAAATGCCGAGTCAACAAAGATGGGAATGGAAACAATATATCCAGTGATTGCAAGCGCCCATTCTTCCTTGCGCTTTCCCAGTACTTTTACAATCGTATAGGCCATTCGCTCGGCAGCCCCGGAAACTTCGAGAATCCTTCCCATCATGACCCCAAAGCCGATCACGATACCTATCGAACCAAGTGTAGAACCAAATCCCTCAGTAATTGCCGTTACTACATCGGACGCCTTCATGCCCCCTACGAGACCGGTCACGGAAGCGGAGAGAATAAGTGCCAAAAAAGCATGAATCTTTGTTTTTAAAACTAAGAAAATTAAAAGGACTATCCCTAATACCAGGCCAAACATCATTTGGCCTCCTGAAGCTGTGACTTCTGCCATTTTTTTAACCCCCTAAATTTCTTATTTCATAACCCTCTTGGGAATCGCGTCCCAAGAGAGTTTACAACCTGTGTTTTATGAACGGAAGTTCGGAGCATATTTTGCGGCCAGTTTGATGCATTCTTCCATGCTGACACTGCTGGCGATGTTTTTGCCGGCGATATCGAATGCTGTTCCGTGGTCCACTGATGTACGCAAAAATGGCAGGCCGTTTGTAATTGAAATTGTCCGCTCGAAGTCGGTCATTTTTGCCGCAATATGACCTTGATCATGGTACAAGGAGAGAACAGCATCATATTTGCCCTGGAGTGCTTGGTAAAATACGGAGTCGGCTGGAACGGGGCCAACCGCGCGGTATCCTTTTTCAACAGCCATCTCAATCCCGGGTTTAATTTCATCAACTTCTTCACGGCCGAACAAGCCATTTTCCCCGCTGTGGGGATTTAATCCGGCAACGGCGATGAGCGGATTTTCGACTCCCAGACGTTTCAATGCTTCTTCACATCTCCCGATATACTCAAATACTCTTTCTTTGGTCATTTGGGAGATGGCATCTTTAAGCGATACATGGCGGGTCAGGAAGAAAATGCGCAGGTTCCTTACTTCAAACATTGTCAATGGGTCCCTGGAGTTCGTCAGATCTTCAAGCATTTCAGTGTGTCCTATATAGGGCACTTCGCCTGCTTTGAGAGACTCTTTGTTGATGGGAGTTGTAGCAATCGCTGCAACTTTTCCCTCCAGTGCAAGTTCCACCGATTTTTTAATGTACTGAAAGGCGGCCCGTCCGCATTGAGCCTGCACAACGCCCCACTCGAGATGATCGATGTTCAGGTTGTCGAGGTTTATCATATCAATGGTTCCGTGCTCATATTTGCCTTCTTCCGGTTCAGAAATCTCATTGATTTCAAGATTTGTGTGTGTAACGGCCAGTGCCTTTTTCATTACTTCAGTATGACCAACTACGACCGGTTTGCACACGTCATAAATTTCAGCTTTAGCCAGTGATTTGACAGTGATTTCTGGTCCAATCCCTGCCGGGTCGCCCATTGGAATGGCGATATGTGCTTTTGCTTGATTAACCATTTAGAACACTCCCTTTATGATGTGAAATCTTTGTTTGCATGTATTTAATACTCTTATAAATCGCCCTATTATCACCGATCATGCCGCCTTTTGTGACCACATGGAGACCATCAAAAAATCCGCCTGTAAATTTTCCGTAGGCAGTGAGCGGCAAAACTTCATCTTCAAGCTCTATACCGTTCGCATGGCCGATCGCACAAAGAGATGCCGTCACATCGCCTCCGCTAGAAAAAACGCCAGAGACCCTGTATTCCGCTTGTTCAATTATTTTGCGTGTGATAGTTGCAAGTCCGTCAGTAATCCGTTTTGCCAGCGCATCTTCAGAAACGCCATCTGCCTTTGAAATCGCCTTTAAATCCAGGCGTTTGGCAGATGGATGATATGTGGTGATGATAAGAATCGATTGGGATTTCAACGCCTCAACCCCTAAAAGGGCCGCCCGTTTCACTTCCATTTCCCAACTGCCACCAAAGCTTGCGAGTGCCTGCGGGTCGACAAAAATTGGTTCTGTATTCGTTTTGGCATATAAATAATGAAGTTGTCTTCCAGTTACAGAAGTGACACTTCCAACCGTTACCAACAGTTTTAGCTGATCGGCTTTTTTGTGTAAAAAAGCTTTTGAATAATAAGCGGTCAGGGGGCCGGGATCAACAGCAACCATTACATTTTCATGAACATTGGCCATCGCCGCAGCAATCATTTCAATCTGTTCGTCATTAACCGCATCAAATACGATAATCCTGTTTCCTTCGGATATTTTCACCTGAAGTTCTGCCGTAATGGCGTCTACACCTGACAAAGTGACGTCAAGGCCAATAAGAGTTACCTTGTAACTGCTCTGTTCCCCAATAATGGCAGGAATATACGATTTTGTTATCGGTGCGATCGGATCTTTGGCTGCATCCGTTTCTTGTACAGGCACTCCATCCACCAACAAATAACCGCCGGCGGTGGTTCGGCCTGAATCCGGGTACGAAGCAACTACAACGGCAATTGCCGCATCTCCGAGTTCTTCCAATACCGCGTCGATTTCAATCCCCAGGTTGCCTCTGGCTGTACTGTCAATCCGCTTGCAATAAACCTTTGCACCTCTTTCTTTAAATTGCTTGATAATTTCTTTGACCCGTTTTTTGGCGGTTTCCCTGTGAATATAGCGGCTGTCTGTATCAACGCAAATTGCATCATATTTATTCTGATCAGGCAGAGGAGCATTTTGGACAACTGTAATGGTTTTAAAACCTTGTTTCGCCAGCCTGACACCCGTTGCATTAGCCCCCGTCAAGTCATCTGCAATCACTCCGACATTCAATTGTGTTCGCCTCCACTAAAGTTGATGACTGTAGTTTCTTCATATGTTGCCCGCACACCCGCATCTAAATCATCATCTGTTATAATGCCCTCTATGCTTGTAACCGGGCAAACGGCAGAAAAGGATATTTTGTTAAATTTACTTGAGTCTATGAGTGCCCAAGTGGATGCCGCCGCGCCCATCATTAATTTTTTGATCAATGATTTTTCAAAGGAAGGGGATGTAATGCCTGCTTCGAGGTCAATCGCATGTACACCCATAAAGAAAAGATCTACATGGATGTTTTTGAAAAACTCCTGTGTCGGCCATCCCGATAAAGCTCCAACATGATTTTGCAATTCACCGCCGGCGACCATTACATTTAGTTCGCTATTCATTAATTCAACCGCTATTTTTATATCATTGGTTATAACGGTTAAGTCATTCCTGGTTTTTAAAAGTTTTGCCAATTCTAATGTAGTGGTGCCGGAGTCCAAAATGATGTTGGCGTTTTTGGGAATGAGCGATAAAGCACTTTTTGCAATCATTTTCTTTTGTTTCATATTTCGGTTTTCTTTCGATGAATAGGGAACCTCTCTTATAAGCGAATCAGGAGAAATGGCGCCTCCGTGTGTTCTGATGGCTTTACCCGTCTTTTCGAGTTCAGCAAGATCCCGTCGGATGGTCATACTTGAGACATTTAGCTCTTTTGCCAATTTTTCAATATCCACTTTCCCATTCGCACGAATTTGTGCTTCAATCCAATTTCGCCGTTCCAAAAGCAACATGCTGTAATCTCCTTTTTTCTGTTGTTCAATTATAACAACTATCATGTTCAATTATGTTATTTTTGTTCGATTTTGTCAATGTAGAAATAATAAAAAATAATCGAAAATCTCCTTTTCCTTTAATGCAAGAAATGTTCAGAAAAGTGATTGTATATAGCGAACAAATATGGTAAGTTTATAATAAACTATGAAGCTGAAACTTCATCATTCATGAATGGAAAAGTTTCCCCTTCTTCGTAAAGGTGAACGCAATGAAATTAACGGAAATGATTCAATCCCATTATGGACGTCTGTCAAAGGGCCAGCAAACAGTGGCCAAATATTTTCTTGAACAACCAAGGGAATTTGCCGTCCATTCAGCAAAAGAGATCGGGGAGATGATCGGGCTGAGTGAGACGACCGTCATCCGGTTTTGTTATGCCATTGGTTTGTCGGGCTATTCAGAGTTGCAAAAAACAGTACGCGATCAAATTATTTTTGAAAAAAGCAGTCTGACCCACTACTATTCTTCGAAAATGGAGTTGGCAGACGAGCCCCGTTTTTTTGAGCAGGTGATGGAAAGGGACCGCCAGCTCATTCGGGAAACAATCGGGCATATCAACGAAGTCGACTTCCACCGGGCTGTCGACAGTTTGGTTTCAGCCGAGCGGGTGTATGTATGCGGATTGAGATCGTCTTTCTCCTCTGCAAACTGGCTTGCCTTTTCACTTGGCATTGTAAGGGAGAACGTGCAACTGATCCGAAGGGATACAGACGATATTTTTTCCGCCATTACAGGAATGGACAGTCAATCTGTCTTTATTGCACTTTCCTTCCACCGTTATATGAAGGAAACGGTTCAGATTGCAGAAATGGCCAAAAGCAGTGGAGCGGTTATTATCGGCATTACGGATTCCCCGCTTGCCCCGATCAGAGAGGCAGCTGATATCCTATTGCCGCTTCATTCCATGGAAATGTCCACCCTTGACATTGCCCCCGCTTTGATTTCTTTCATCAATGCCATAGTTGCAGGCGTTACAATCAAGGATAAGCATAACTTCGAAAAACGGAAAGAAGCATATGATCAAATCAACAGTGATGGATTATTTTTTACTTAATCATCTTATAAAAGAGGTATTCAAATGATTGAGATACGAACACTTCATACTATTCATGAGCTGCAGCTCGTACAAAAATTGGAGAAAACCGTTTGGGAAATGGAGCCGATTCCGATTCATCAAACGGCCACGGCAGTCCGGAACGGCGGGTTGATGCTCGGTGCGTTTATTGAAGGAGAACTTGTCGGATTCAGCTACAGTTTTCCCGGCTATTCGGATGGGAATATATATTTATGTTCGCATATGCTTGGGGTTCATCCTGATTATCAGCATAAAGGAATCGGAAAAAAATTAAAGGAAGCACAAAAAGCTGCTGCCTTAAAAATGGGATATAAGTTACTGACGTGGACCTATGATCCATTGGAAAGCAGGAATGCATACTTAAATTTATCCAAACTGGGCGGCATATGCTCAACTTATATTGAAAATTGTTACGGGGACATGGATGATTCCTTAAACAAGGGTCTTCCTACGGACCGCTTCAAATTGGAATGGTGGATTGATCGCCGTTTCAACCTGCTGGACACTGGAAAAGCGTACCGGATTCCTTGGGAGTATGCCAAAAAAGAAATGCCAAAATTGGCGAATATTGAATCTCACTTATCTGAAATAGAGGATCATGATATCGTTTTTGTCCCGGTTCCTGCCTTTTTCCAGCAGATGAAACAGAAAGACAACATGCTTGTCATTGATTGGCGGATGAAGACACGGAATATTTTCCAAACATTGTTTAGCAAAGGTTATGTGGCCATCGCGCTTGAGAAAGAGCAAGAAGGACCTGTCCATTATTATAAATTGGTAAAAAGAGAATTATTGGAGGCGGAAAAACATGCGAATTAAGGAAGTTACGTTGCGCCATATGCAAATGAAGCTGAAGTTTCCATTTACAACGAGTTTTGGAACACTCCAGAACAGAGACTTTATTTTGCTTGAAGCGAAAGACGAGAACGGAAACAGCGGCTGGGGTGAATCGGTTGCTTTTCATTCTCCCTGGTACAGTGAAGAAACGATGAAAACAAATTGGCATGTACTGGAGGACTTTTTAATTCCGGCTTTATTAAATCAGGAGCTAAAACACCCTGACGAAGTTTCAGAGATTTTTTCCAATATACGCAAAAACAACATGGCCAAATCAACGCTTGAAGGCGCTGTATGGGATTTGTATTGTCAGGAGAAAGGCATTTCCCTTGCTGCTGCACTTGGCGGAAAAAAATCCAACATTGAGGTCGGCATCAGCATCGGCATCCAGGATACCGTGGAAGATCTTTTGCGCCTGATCGAAGGTCATATCGAAGAAGGCTATAAAAGGGTGAAAGTGAAAATCAAGCCGGGCTGGGACGTTGATGTCATAAGGGAAATCAGAAAACAGTTTCCGGACGTTCCATTAATGGCCGATGCCAACTCGGCATATACATTAAATGATATCGATACGTTAAAAGCGCTCGACGAGTTTGATTTAATGATGATTGAGCAGCCTTTGGCATCCGATGACATTATCGATCATGCTAGCCTGCAAAAAGAAATGACAACGCCGGTTTGTCTTGATGAGAGCATCCATTCATGCGAGGATGCGAGAAAGGCGATTGAATTGGGCAGCTGCCGGATCATCAATATTAAAATCGGCCGCGTCGGCGGTTTGACAGAATCCAAACGCATTCACGACTTGTGCGAAAGCCACGGCATCCCGGTTTGGTGCGGCGGCATGCTGGAATCGGGAATCGGGCGTGCACATAACGTTGCGCTGACGACATTGTCCAATTTTACGTTGCCTGGCGATACAGCCGCTTCTTCCCGTTACTGGGAAAAAGACATTATCAAACCGGAAGTAACTGTTGAGGATGGCTATATTACGGTTCCAGACAAACCGGGAATTGGGTACAAGCCGGACCTGGAAACAATCGAGAGCTTTACAACCAAGAAGAAAACATTTTCAAAATGACGGGAGGAAGGCATCCTCCTTCCTTCTTGTATAATTAATTGACAAAAAATTCAATCATAAAAAGGGGAGAACTCTTCATGAAAAAAAGTATTCAAATTGCAGGGGCATTTATTGGGCTGATCGTTGGAGCCGGCTTTGCATCTGGCCAGGAAGTCCTGCAATTTTTTACAAGTTTTGGCTGGGCGGGAGTTGCCGGGTCTGCAGTGGCAACCTTCTTATTTGCCTTTTTTGGCATGAATCTCAGTCAGCTGGGAAGTCGTCTGCAAACAACCTCCCATAAGAAAGTCATCTATCATATTTGCGGTAAATATTTGGGTATAGCCGTGGATGTCATTATGACTTTTTTCTTATTCGGGGTTACCGTTGTGATGTTTGCCGGGGCAGGTTCCATATTTGAACAGCAGTTTGGGGTTCCGGGAATCGCCGGGAATATTTTGCTTGCACTTATTACTATTTTTGTTGTATGTCTTAATATTCAGAAGATTATATCAGCTATGGGGATTGTCACTCCATTTTTGGTTTTGGCGGTTATCATGATTGCGATTTATTCATTGTCTACAATGGACGGGACTTTTGCGCAAATGCAGGAAACAGCTCATTCCCTGAAACCGGCAGCTTCCAACTGGGTGCTTGGTTCTTTCCTGTATGTTTCTTATAACATCGCTGCAGGGGCCGCGATGCTTGCGGTTATGGGCGGTACTGTAAAAGATGAAAAGACGGCCGGCTGGGGAGGAATTATGGGCGGTATAGGATTGGGACTTTTAATCTTCCTCATCAATATCGGAATGTTTGCAAAATTAGATACAATTTCTGGAGTCGATATGCCGATGCTCTATTTGGCAAATGAAATTTCCCCGATTTTTGGCGCGATCTTCGCCATCGTTTTATTAGGCATGATTTTTAACACCGCAGTGGGAATGCTTTACGCGTTTACCGCACGTATTGCCAATACGGATACCCCGCGATTTAAACTTCTTGTGATCATTTGCGGAATTGCCGCGTTTGGCGCAAGTTTTATCGGCTTTATTACACTTGTCGGAACAGTGTATCCTGCCATGGGCTATCTTGGATTTACGCTCATTGCAGCAATTGTCGTTGCTTGGTTCAGATCGAAACAAACACCGAAAGATCAAGATGCGGACATACCTGCATCTAAATAATGAATGTGTTGTCAAAGACACTTCTTGCAGACAAAGAGGGAGCCAACTGTATGTTGGCTCCCTTAATCATTATTATGTAAAAAAACAGCTATTAAAGGCAAGCCGCGGATAACGGAAGAATACTCGCGGATAAACGGAAAATACCCGCGTATAGCAGAAAATACCCGCGGATAACGGAAAATACCCGTGGATAACGGAAAATACCCGCGGATAACGGAAAATACCCGCGGATAAACGGAAATACCCGCGGATAACGGAAAATACCCGCGGATAAACGGAAATACCCGCGGATAACGGAAGAATACCCGCGGATAAACGGAAATACCCGCGGATAACGGAAAATACCCGCGGATAACGGAAGAATACCCGCGGATAACGGAAGAATACCCGCGGATAAACGGAAATACCCGCGGATAAACGGAAATACCCGCGGATAACGGAAAGTACCCGCGGATAAACGGAAAATACCCGCGGATAACGGAAAATACCCGCGGATAGCAGGAAATACCCGTGGATAACAGAAAATACCCGCGGATAACGGAAAATACCCGCGGATAAACGGAAAATACCCGCGGATAACGGAAAATACCCGCGGATAGCAGGAAATACCCGCGGATAGCAGGAAATACCCGCGGATAACGGAAGAATACCCGCGGATAACGGAACAGTACCCGCGGATAAACGGAAGAATACCCGCGGATAACGAAAGAATACCCGCGGATAAACGGAAATACCCGCAGATAAACGGAAATACCCGCGTATAGCAGAAAATACCCGCGGATAACGGAAGAATACCCGCGGATAACAGAAAACACTCTACTACTTTTTATTTATTATAAAATTTGCTTCTAAAACCGGCCAATTTTGCGGGAAAGCCGGCCCAAGCACCCAATAGCTGATGCCTCCGAGTCCATATTCTTTTACCGTATCATATTTTGCCTGCATGCTGCGGGCATCTTCAAACCATACTTCATGCTGCTGGCCTGATTCATCCGTGTAACGGAAAAATGGAGATTGGTAGGTTTCATGATAGCGGATGGCTGCACCGTATTTGGCAGCAAGGTTGACGGCCGCTCTCGGGCCGACTGTTTTGGCGAATGTCCCTTGTACCCAGGGTATTTTCCAATCACGGCCATACAGCGGTGCCCCCATGACAATTTTATGGCGGGGAATCGCTGTAACCGCATAGTCAAGAACCTTTCTTACTTCATTGATGGGTGCAATGGCCAATGGCCTTCCGCCAGCCCACCCCCATTCATAAGTCATAAGCACCACAAAGTCAACAATTTCGCCATGTGCAGCATAATCATGTGCCTCATACAACAGCCCGGGCTGATCAGCCCTGATTTTCGGGGCCACAGCAGTTGATACCGAGAATCCTTCCGGCCGCAACCGATCAACTAATTTCCTTAAAAAGTGATTATAATTTTCGCGATCCTCCGGGTAGACATATTCAAAGTCAATATTGATCCCCGAGTATCCTTTTTCGCGCAGCAACGTTAATAGATTGGCCATCACTCGATTTTGAATGTTCCGGTTTCTTAAAATAAGGGCAGCCCGATCGGAGCTAAACTTACCCCCGTCCATGTTTGTAAGGACAAGCAGCGGAGAAACATTTCCTTCTCGGGCTGCTCTGATAAGCGGAGCATCATTTAAAGGTGTTATACTGCCGTCTTCCGTCACGTTATGACTGAACGGGCTAATATACGTTAAATATGGTGCAAGCGGTGCAACGAGATTCGCTCCTCTTTGGCCCATTCTGGTTACGTAGGCATTTACTTCAATGGCTGTTTTCGGGGCCTCCGGAATTCTCAGCCTTTGACCAACATGGATCACCCCGGGGGTTTGAATTTGGTTTGCCTGGACAATCGCAGCAACAGTTGTTCCATATCGCTTTGCAATGGCTGACAGGGTTTCTCCCGGTTGAACAATGTGGTATCGAACGGGAATGGTTAACAGTTGGCCAATATACAGCCTTGATGGGTCAGTCAGCCTGTTGGCATTGACAATTTCCTGAATGGTTACACCAAAACGGCTGGCGATAGACCAAAGCGTATCGCCACGCTGAACCACATATTGTTGATAAGGTGCAGGAATAACCAAAGCTTCCCCTGTTACCAGCCTGTTTGGATCTTCCAGGCCATTAGCCGCAACAATCTGGCCAATCGTTGTCCCATATTCCTGTGAGATGCGCCAAAGGGTGTCCCCGCTTTTCACAACATGTATTTTCATATATGGTCACCTCAAAAAGAAAGCACAAATGGATCTCTTTTTACCATATTCAAGGCAATGATATATGTCACTAAAAGCTTGAAGTGGCAAGAGCTAGAAGGAAAGGGGGTATTTTTAGGAAGGGCCAAAAGAATGAACAAAAAGCGGCAATAGTTTCCGAACAATCGGATCATTTGTTGCTTCGGTAACGAAAAGGAGTTTAAAGTTTCCGAACATCTTCATCTTTCGTTGCTCGGTAACGAATGAGAGAGAATGGGAACAACCTGATTCTTATCACCCAAGCGAAATCCTTTTCCCGGCCCTATATGACCGTGAGCTACCTTATGCCGGGTATATCCATTCAGTTCCATTCATGAACGATCTCACTTTGTAAAAAAAGTTCGTTTCTGCAGCCTATAAACCGAAAAAAGGAGCAATAGACAATCTATATGCTCCTCTGCTGAATGTAAATCATTGTTCTATCCCGTTCAATATAAGCTTGTAAACAATATTTGCTTTTAATGACGCAGATACGGAACAATATTTTTCTTCACCCAATCGGATGGCTCTCCATACTTTCTTCGAATCAATCTCACCGTCAACGATAAATGTGACTTCAATATCCGTAAATCCTTTCGGTGCTTCTTCAGCACGCAAACCATTTGTGATAATTTCAATATGGGTGATCTTTTCCAAATGCGGTTTTAAAATCATTGTGACATCAATGCCGATACAGCCGGCGAGTGAGCTCAAGAGCATTTCTGTCGGAGTCGCGCCCTTTTCCAATCCGCCGTACGCTTTTGTCGCATCCATTCGGATTTCATAACCTGAGTCACCGACTGCAGTAAATGCCCGGCCGCCTGTCCATTTTGTCGTTACTTTCATATCTATTTTCCTTTCTCCTTGAGTGTCAGTAGGTTAAACTTGTACCGGGGCCTACCGGGATGCCAATAAAATACCATATGGCAAAGAAGATGGTCCAGCAAATGAGAATAACGATGGAATGCGGCAGCATGAGTGAAACGACTGTACCAATACCGTTATTTTTCCCATAGCGTTGAGCGAATGCCACAACGAGCGGAAAGAACGGCATTAAAGGAGAAATAATATTCGTTGCAGAATCACCTATTCGATAAGCCGCCTGGGTAACTTCCGGAGCAATGCCCATTTGCATAAACATCGGTACAAATACAGGAGCCATGATGGCCCATTTTGCGGAATCCGCAGCAATAAACAAATTGATGAATGCAGATATAATGATGAATGCAATCAATAACGGAATTCCATCTAAGTGAATGGATTGCAGAAAGCCTGCACCCTTTACTGCTATTAAAGTTCCTAAGTTCGTATAATTGAATAACGCAATAAATTGCGCAGCAAAAAATATTAATACAATAAAACCGGCCATTGTTTCCAGCGACGAAGTCATGAGGTTTGCAATATCTTTATCGTTCTTGATCGTCTTTGTAACGATCCCATACACTATACCCGGGATTAAAAAGACCACCATCATCAGGAAGATAATACTGCTCATAAACGGAGATTGGATCAAACTTCCTTCGTCCCCGCGCAAAACACCGTTTTTAGGAACGGTTAATAAGGCAATGGCTCCTATCGTCGATAACAAAGAAATATTTGCCCAGATCAGTCCCTTTTTTTCTCCGTTTGATATGTTGTGCATGGTTTTATTTTCATCAGGCGTAAAAGTTCCCAGCCTCGGCTCAACAATTTTATCCGTTACAAGAGTACTGATCAATACAATCAAAAAAGTGGAGGCAAACATGAAAAACCAGTTATCCGTCGGGTTGACAGTATAACCTGCATCCAGTATGCGGGATGCCTCCGTCGTCATGCCGCTCAGGATAGGGTCGTTTGTACCGAGAAATAGATTGGCGGAGTATCCTCCGGCAACTCCTGCGAACGCGGCTGATAATCCCGCCAATGGATGGCGCTTAAAACCAAGGAAAATAATGGCCCCAAGCGGGACGAGAACTACATAGCCGACAGATGCAGCCACGTTCGAAAGAACGCCAATCAGTACAACGATTGGCGTAACAAGCTTTCTCGGGGCTTTTGTGACAGTATTCGTCATCAATGCACCAATATAGCCTGTTTTTTCTGCAACTCCTACTCCGAGCATTGCTACTAAAACCGGGCCGAGAGCCACGAAAGAAGTAAAGTTGCTGACAACATTTGATAACATATACGCTATGCCTTCAGGAACGAGGAGGCTGACTATTTTCACGGTCAGGACCTCTGTCTCCATCGTTTCTTTATTAACTCCTTCATAGGTAACGCTTGTGCCCATTAAATAGAAAATATGAGATACAATCATGACAACCAGTGTAAATAAAATAAAAATGGTAATAGGATGGGGAAGTCTGTTGCCTATCTCTTCAATGAAGTTTAAAAACTTCATTGGTTTCTGTCTATGTTTTGGATCCATTCTCTGCTGTCCCTTCTATAGATTTTAAATCATATCATAGTATACCTATAAGTTTTATTAAAATCTAGTCAAATATATACTAAGATAATGGCATACAAAAAACCAAAATATACTATCATGATCAAATTGCCCGGAAAATAAACATTTGAACGGGCGCCGCTATAAATGTAAATGAAGGAGAAAAGTAAAAACAAATTTTCCGCAAAGAGTTGTTTGCAGCGCTTATCACACATCCCTTTGTCAATTCCGCATAATGCATAATAATGACCTGATTTTCAAATATCCAGGGCCCGGAAACACCGGGAAATATTTAATAGGATTAAGAGATTCATTTTAACAGGAATCCAACCGTAATATTGCCTATAATGACTTATGGTTCTTTCGAACCGCTTAAGGTAGAATAAGGGAAAAGAAGCAGTACCCGCATAAGATCTGCTTTACCCCAATCCCATACAAATACAGGTGATATAAAGATGGAAATGAAAGAGCTCAAAACAAAATCGGAGATACTTGAAGCATTTTCTCTCATGAAACAGTTAAGAACCCATCTCGATGAAAAGACTTACCTTGAATTGGTATTGGATGCTCAAGAAAAAGACAGATACAAAATGTTTGCCCTGTTTGACGGCGGTGAATTAGCAGCCGTTACAGGGTTTAAACCAATGATTACGCTTTATTACGGCAGGTTTGTGTGGGTATGTGATTTAGTGACAGATGTTCGTAAACGTTCCAACGGATATGGCGCAAAGCTTCTGGCATATGTACAGGAATGGGCAAAGAGAAATCAATATGAAAGTGTTGCTTTGTCGTCGGGGCTGCAACGTACTGATGCGCATCGTTTCTATGAAGATAAAATGGATTACGACAAAGTCAGTTATGTATTTAAAAAGTCATTAAAATAATGCCTCTGGTACAAAAGAGGTTCCCTATTGTATATGACGCCCATAGAAATGGCCTTCAAAAAAAAAAAGCCCATATTTTCCAGGTTAAAATTTTTCTCTTTGGGATAGCTTTTATACAGGCTGCTTGATAATTTGAAAGGGTCGCCGAAGAAGTAATCACGCCCAAAAGCAAAGTGAACCCCAACAAAACCAATCTAAAGGACCCGCTTGTCCTAACGAAAAAGTCCATTTACCAAAAGTAATCCAAGGCCGGTAATGAGTCGCCAGCTTCTATATCAAAAGCGGGGGAGGTTCATCATGAATATCGGATCTGAGTATTTAAGAATTGTAACGGAGAGGTTTAAAAGTATAAAAAAGCTTGGGGATCAGACAATTGCCCAATTATCGGAAGCCGATCTTCATTGGAAAATGAATCAGGAATCAAACAGCATCGCCGTTATCGTAAAACATCTTAGCGGCAACATGGTTTCAAGATGGACCGACTTTTTGGAATCAGATGGTGAAAAGCCGTATAGGAACCGGGAACAAGAATTTGCAGATGACGTATCCTCAAAAAATGAATTGATAAGGATTTGGGAAAAGGGGTGGAGTGTGTTTTTTGAAGCATTAAATCATTTAAAGGAAGAAGATTTATTAAAGCGTGTACTTATCCGCGGTGAAAGCCATTTGGCCATGGAGGCAATTGAGAGGCAGTTGGCGCATTATGCTTATCATATTGGCCAAATCGTATATATAGGCAAGCAAATCAGAAATGAAGATTGGCAAAGCCTGAGCATCCCGAGAGGAAAATCAGACGAATACTTGCAGCAAATGTTAAAAAAGCATCAGCCAAAATCTTAATACACAAAGTGCACATAACCAAGGAGACCGGACTATTTGAATGTATGGAAATATTTCATCATCCAATTTTGCCATCATTCTCATAGCGATAAAATACTGCGTTCGGCAAGCAGCTTTCATCATCACGATTTTTTCGCCACGAGTATTACTGGGAGAACAGTGTTTCAATGAAAAAGGCGCCCTAACAGGCGCCTTTCGTCATCATATTAACAAGTGGAACAGCGTGCTGTCTTTATTGACTTCCATATAGGAAATGCCTTTGCGTTCCATTCGCTCAATCAGGCCTGCGTAGTCTTCGCGGCGTTTCAGTTCAATGCCGACCAAGCCTGGGCCTCTTTCTTTATTGTTTTTCTTCGTGTACTCAAAAGTGATGATGTCATCATCGGGTCCGAGGACTTCATCCAAAAATTCACGCAGGGCACCGGCGCGCTGCGGGAAGTTTACGATAAAATAATAAAGCAGCCCCTCATAAATCAATGATTTCTCCTTGATTTCCTGCATTCTGCTGATGTCGTTGTTTCCGCCGCTGATCACGCAAACGACTGTTTTGCCTTTGATTTTGTCCTTGTAAAAGTCGAGTGCCGAAATGGGCAGGGCCCCGGCAGGTTCGGCGATGATCGCGTGTTGGTTGTATAAATCCAAAATGGTTGTGCACACTTTTCCTTCGGGTACGGAAACAATATCGTCGACATGTTTTTGGCAAAGTTCAAATGTATGTTTTCCAACACATTGCACAGCAGCGCCATCCACAAATTTATCAATTGCCGGAAGCGCGGTAACAGCTTTGTTTTCAATTGATGTTTTCATGCTTTGTGCGCCTTCGGGCTCTACCCCGATCATTTTCGTATGCGGAGAGACGTTTTTAATATAAGTACTTAAACCGGCCATCAAACCGCCGCCGCCAATGCTTCCGAACACGAAATCCACCTGTTCATGAATGTCATTCATGATTTCAACCGCAACGGTTCCCTGTCCGGCAATAATTTGATGGTCATCGAACGGATGGATGAAAATTAAGTCTTCTTCCACCGCACATTCGTTTGCGCGTGCAGAACTCTCATCGAATGTATCACCTGTCAAAACCACCTCGATATATTCCCGGCCAAACATTTTCACTTGGTCGATCTTCTGTTTGGGGGTTGTTTGCGGCATGAAAATCGTACCTTTAATTCCCAATTGGGCACATGCGTATGCGACGCCCTGGGCATGGTTTCCGGCACTTGCACACACAACGCCTTTTTCGCGGGCCTCTTTTTCGATTCTTTTCATTTTATAAAAAGCACCGCGCAGCTTGAACGAACGCACATGCTGCAAATCTTCTCTTTTTATATACACATTGCAATCATATTTCTCGGATAATCTTTCGTTTTTTTGCAAAGGCGTATGGGCCACTACGTCTTTCAAAAATTGATAAGCAATGAGGATATCTTCCAGATTCAAGGTTTTTGCTTTTTCCTTTGTTGTACTCATGGCGTCAGTCTACCTCCGCTTTCGTATAAACATTTCTATATTATAACATGGTATTTATCAGATTAACACATCTAATATTCGCAATATTTTGTGAAAGCGGTTTCATTTTTGGCTTTTTTTGTCGTGAAAAAACGGCTGGAATTCGAGCGTGCCAGGTAGAGGGAGCACTTCTCCCCCAATGAATCGGCGCTTTATTTGACGGTCATGCCATTCCTTGTTTTTCTTGAACCGGGCAATGAATCATTTATTTTTCGGCCCCGCTTTCTGGTAAAATGGGATGCCCATGCATATAATAAAATGATAAAATAAGCAGATAAACAGCTATAGGAGGTAGAAAAGTGGAATCAAAGATTGACAGTCCGAAAGGATTTGGGCAAATCCTGGACCTGACTTTTATTATCAGCAAAAAGAAGTTTTCCGAATTAATATTGATCATGCTCATTTTTTTGGGGCCCATTTATGTTTTGCAGGCAGTAATGGAACTAGCTTCAGGTGTCAGTTTTTTCAGGGAGATGGAAACGGGAGGCACGTGGTTTGAGAATATTTTGGGCAGCTTTGACGAAACTTCAACGGACGCGGATGCGACACTCGCTGTTTCGGGCTTGCTTTCCCTGTTGTTTGCTCCGATTGCTGGGGCCGCCATCATGTTCGCTGTTAACCATATGAGAAAAGACGAGGAATATACCGTGGGCTCGGTCATTAAAGAGGCATTTTCACGCTTTTGGCCCATGCTTGGAAGCAATATTTTGTTTGGTCTGATTACCGCCGGGCTTTTCTTTATTCCAATGATCATCGTGTTTTTTGTCGGGATCATGGGGGCGGTTATGTCTCCGTTCGCCGGGATCGCTTTGGCTGTTGTTCTTTTTTTGGGATTCGCCTTTGGGCTCGGGCTTTTGCTGACCCGCTGGAGTTTTTATTTCGGTTCAGTTGTGTTTAAAGAAGGGACGCCGGGTCTTTCAAGAAGCTGGGAGCTTACGAAAGGACGCCTTTGGGCAACATTTGGGCTTTATGTGATATTTACTTTGATTATTACGTGCATCAGCATGGCATTGGAATTTTCTTTCGGCCTTATTTTGGGCAACAGCGTTTTGTTGTCGATCATCGTCAATGCAGGGACGCTGTTTACTTCCGTGATATTCACCGTTGGTTATGCCGTCATGTATTTTGACCTGAAAGCGCGTCAAGATGCAGACGATTTAAAGGAAATGATTGGAGATTACCATACCACTTAACAAGTCAGGTGATGATTCATGTTAGACGCGGATGAAGCGGGCAAAAAGCTTGAAAAGATTTTGAGTAAAGAAGAATATCAAGCGTATTATCGTAATCCTTTATCCAATTGGTGGGAAAAAGCAAAGGAACGATTTGCAGATTGGCTTAGTCAATTATTCCCTTCCTTGGAGGTTTCAGAGTCAGTTTCGGGCCCGCTTCTTGTTCTGATTGTGGTGATCTTCGTCATCGTTCTTGGTATAGCGGCATTTCTGATTGCGCGGGCTGTATCGAGATCACGCAAATTTCGTGACGAAAAACCATTTCAATCAAAGAAGTACTTGGAGTGGACCTGTTTAAAGCATTTGTCCGAAGCCAAAAAGCTGGAGAGCTTGGGAGATCTTTCCCTTGCAGCCCGCCATCTTTTTTTGGCACTCCTTCTTTATTGCCATGAAAAAGAGTGGCTGGAAGCAAAAATTTGGAAAACAAATTGGGAGTATTACGAAGAAATCAAACGCACCAATGTGACTTGGGCCGAAAGGTTTTACGGATTGGCCAAGGTGTTTGACGAAATAGCATATGGAGAGAAACAAATATCACAGGAAGAATATCGTCTTTTTCGACATACAGTCATGGGATGGCTGGAACAAGTTGAAGAGCAAACGGGAAGTTAGGCAGGAAAGGGGGATGGGGCTTTGCAAAAAAGCACCTCAAACAGCAAACTGTGGTATTGGGGCGTTGCGGTTCTCGTATTGTTGCTGGCATCCACCTATTTCCTGGACAAGAAGCAGCCGAAACAGTATCGGGAGTATGTTTCCGAATCTCCTTCTCCAACAGGTTTAAAGGCATTGTATACATACTTGAAAGATGAAAAAAACAATGTACAAAGATGGCGCCATTCACCGAAGCGCCTGAACGCGGATGCAACGAAGCAAACGCTTGTCATGGCCGAGCCAGCGTCTATGCCGGACGGGGCTGAAATGGATGCATACAAGCAATTTATGGATGCAGGAAATACCATCATATTATGGGCCCGGAAACCCCAAGGATGGTTTGGCTTGTCCACCGAACCAATAGATGGTGAAGGGACTGGCAAGGTTTTGGATCGAAACGGGAATGAGTACGACGCGATTCTGGCGTATGATGAACGGCTTATTTCCGCTCCTGATGATCAAGTGCTTTTACACGATGAATACGGTCCGATCGCCCTGAAGCGGAAGGTTGGGGACGGTCAATTGATTGTCTCGCTATTTCCAAACTGGTTAAAGAATGCCGAGCTGCCGGAAGAGGACCATGTTCCTTTGGTTATTTCTATGCTCAACGAAGCTGGCGGAGACGCGTTTCTTTTTGATGAATACATACATGGTGAAAAAGGGACAGGGGCGGTGCTGGTTTTATATCCGCAATGGTTTTTATTGATCATGTTTCAATTGGGCATCATGGCCATTCTTTGGCTGTGGTACAAAGGAAAGCGTTTCGGCCCGGTGATCATTCCAAGAGAAGAGACTGTTCGTTTCAGCGATGAAAGCATTCGGGCGCTTGCCGCTTGGTATATGAGAGGACGGCGGTATCAAGATTCTTTGGCCATCCAGGCTGATTTTTTAAAACAGATTTTCAAAGAGCGGGGCTTATCATTTCAGAATGGCTGGACCGATTTCACCGCTTACTTTTTACAAAAAGGATGGCAGAAAGAAGAGGCTGACGTTTTTTTGCAAGGATTGGATGGCGTTTTAAAGAAGGAAACCATCAGTAAACAGGAATACTTGCTATGGTCCAAGAAAATCGATCGTGTAAGAAAAGAGGTAGAGAATGGATGAGAGAGAAATTACATGCCTTGCTGGAACAATATGAGGGCGCCATTTTAGGCCAACGGGCCAACTTGCGGCTTTTATTGTCGGCCATTTTGGCCGGCGGCCACGTATTGGTCGAAGGGGTTCCCGGAACGGGAAAAACGGCGATGGCCAAGACGCTTGCAAAACTATTGGACGGCAGGTTCGAGCGAATCCAATTCACCCCCGACCTGCTGCCCAGCGATATTACGGGGAGCATGATTCTGAATATGCAGGCGGGAAAATTTGAGACTTTAAAAGGCCCAATCTTTACAAATATTTTATTGGCGGATGAAATTAACCGGACGCCGGCCAAAACGCAGGCCGCCCTCTTGGAGGCCATGGAGGAACAGCAGGTGACGATCCAGGGAACAACGTACCCGTTGCCGGAAGTGTTTTTTGTCGTGGCCACCCAGAACCCGATTGAATTTGAGGGGACCTACCCGCTGCCGGAAGCGCAGCAAGACCGCTTTTTATTCAAGCTCCATATCGATTTTCCGGTTTTTGATGAAGAAACGGAAGTGTTAAGAAAGGTCTTGGAAAACGAGCTGAATACTGGTTTATTTTCTCCTGTCATGAATCTGGCTGACTTTTTGGCCATAAAAGCAGAAATTGAACAGGTTACAGTTGGAGAAGGCATTTTAGAGTACATCATGCACATTGTAAGAAGGACGCGTGAAACAGAAGCGATCCGTTTCGGAGCGAGTACGAGGGCGGGCATATCGATCGGAAAAGCCGCCAGGGCGTGGGCATATCTTGCGGGCCGGGATTATGTGACCCCGGATGATATTAAAATGGTGGCAAAGCCCGCATTAAGGCACCGGATCCAATTATCCCCGCACGTTGAACTGGAGGGAGCAGCCGTTGACCAAATTATCGAAGAACTGGTGGGGGCGGTTCCTGTTCCAAGATAGAGGAATGTTGCCGACGAAACGCTTGCTCATTTTATTTGTTATTTTATCTTTGGGTTTAACCATGATTGGTTTCTTTTCCGAAATATCATGGACTGCAGTCATAACCATCAATATCCTTCTTTTCTTGGCAAGTCTTGTTGATTTAACGCTGTCCCCAAAGAAAAATGAACTGGCTTTTAACAGGCAATTACCGGAGCAAATGGAAAGAGGCCTCACCTATGAAGTAAAGGTAAAAGTGAGAAACCGGTCGCGCCATCGCGTTTCTTATAGATTCATGGATGGGCTTCCCCAAACGTTTGCCGCCCCCTTTCCTGTTTACGGCCATATACAAAAGGAGACCACCGCAATGATTTCATATGAAACAGCCGCGCGAAAACGGGGACAATATGAAATCCGAAAGTTTTATGTCAGATATAAAAGTGTGTGGGGGCTTTGGGAAAAACAAATAACCGCCGATTTGCCGGAAACGGTTAAGGTGATCCCGGATTTAACCGAGACGAAGCAATATTTGGAGGACGCCCAACGATTTTTGCTGTATGAAGGGTCGAAAATCCGCAAATTTGAAAAAGGAACGGGAGAGTTTTCCCAGATCCGCCGCTATGTGCCCGGTGATGATCCGCGCATGGTCAACTGGCGGCAAACGGCCAAGCTGCGTGAAGTGATGACAAATGAATATGAGCCGGAGCATGGGAAATATATTACGATTTTAATGGATTGCGGGAGAATGATGGGGGCGGAGCTCGCAAAAGGCAGCCGCCTGGAAAGCGTATTGGATGCCGCTGTGGCCATTGCGGCGGCAGCCCTGCAAAAAGGAGACTATGTTTCCGTCCTGGCTTTTTCCAAAGACATCAAAAAATATGTTCCGCCTGCCAAAGGGATGGATCATTTGCAAACGATTCTGGAAGCCATTTATGATGTGGAAGCAGATCCGGTTGAGCCGAACTATGCGGCCGTTTTTGCCTTTTTGGAAACTGTGCAGAAAAAGCGGAGCCTCCTCCTGTTGTTCAGTGATGTGCGGACATTTTTGCATGAGGAAACGGCACTCGGCTATTTGCAAACCCTCAGAAGAAGGCATTTGTTTTTAATCTTGGGGCTTGAAGATGGGCCTCTTTTGGAAAGGGCCGATGACGACCCCGATACCGTGCAGGCTGCAATGGTAAAAAGCATTGCCCAGCAGCAGCTCCTTTTTAAAAAGCGGGAAAAAGCGAAATGGGAAAGTCACGGCCTGCAGCTGATTGAAGCCCGCGAAGAAAGCTTGGCTGCAAGGGCAATATCCGGCTATATCGAACTGATGAACCGGAATCTTTTGTAGCGTTGGTGTTTCCTCCTTTTCAAAAGCAGCCCAAGCTTACAATTGTTTTGCGGATACCCCTTCTTTTTGATTAAATCGCTGTTCGTGTTTTTCAAGACGCATCTTGCCGATTGCAATGTATAAAACAAGCCCGATCACTGTGGCAAATGCTGTAAAATATTTGGCCTCCAAAGAAATGGCGGCAGGGGTAATAAAACCTTCGATCACACCGGCAATGACAAACAGCGGAACAGTGCCCAGCAGCAGCTGGACCGACCGTTTTGCCTGTATTTTCAAATGAAGGCTTCTTGGAAGCCGGCCGGGAACAAAAAGCTTGTATCCCATTAACAGTCCCGCACCTCCAGCAATAAAAATGGCCGTCAATTCAATCATTCCGTGGGGAACGATATATGCCCAAAATTCATATGTTTTGTTTGAATGCCAAAATAAGGCAAAAAGGGCGCCGATGAGCATACCGTTATAAATGAGGACATAGACGGTTAACAGGCCGAATGTAATCCCTCCGGCAAAAGCCAGTATGGTAACCTGTATATTGTTCGTCATGATGCTGGCGGACATCAGTGTGGAAAGCACTTGGCCGTCATTTTTACCAAGCTGCTCAGGGTCAACATTTTGGGCGATGTCAGCAGGGATGACGGAATATATACTCATTGGATCATTGATGACGGAAAAAAAGCTTCCAAGCATGCCCAGTGTAAAGAGAACGCAGGCCGCCAATACGAATTTCCACTGTTCCAATAGAAGCCTGATAAATGTTGTACTGAAAAAATGGCGCATTTGCTTTACACTTGATATTTGGTCCTTATATAGTAAATTGTGGGCTTTTGAAACAAGGCCGTTTAAATAATGAGTTACGTCTTGTTCCGGAAAATAGGTTTGGGCGTATGACAGATGGTTGGCCGCTTTTTGATAAAGCTTGTAAAACTGGTTAATGCCGGTCCCGTTTAGATCGGGCTTGTTTTTACTCAACGCTGCTGTCAAACGTTCAAGCTGTTTCCAATCATCCCGATGCTTTTTGACAAATTGTTTTGCGTTCATATGTCGTCTCCATTTTTATCTTTTATCCTATTATGATAGTGATTTTCTTTTGGGGAATCAACTATTGAAAGCGAGTGTGTTCATTGGATCAGGAACAAGTTGGCATTAAAACGCCGGAATATGTTTCCCTTCAATTTAAGCTGGCGGGCCTGGGGAGCAGGGCTGCTGCGTTTTTAATTGATTCCCTTATTTTGGGAGCGGTCAATCTGCTATTGTTTGCCATCGGATTCATTGTGATTACAGGAGAAGTTTCCCTCTTTGAAAATTCAAATTTTGGCCCGGTTTTTTTGGGAATTGTGATGATCTTGATTTTTGCCATTCATTGGGGATATTTTATTGCATTCGAATATTTTTCCGGAGGAAGAACGATCGGCAAGCGAATAATCGGCATCCGTGTGATCCAGGACAACGGGCACAGCCTGACATTGCTTTCTAGCTTTATTCGCAACCTGCTTCGCATCGTCGATTCTTTGCCCGCCAGCTATTTAATTGGCATTTTGACGATCTTTCTTCATCCAAAACATAAACGGGTCGGTGACGTTGTGGCCGGTACGATTGTGGTTCACGAGCGAAAGGCAAATGGAAAAAAGCGCCTGTCACCTGTTGAGAAGGAAATAAACAGGCGGGGCCTGACGAAACATGATCTCGAAATCGGTGATTGGGCACTGAACTCTTTGGATGCCAAGGATTGGAAACTGGTGAAAACTTACGGCAACCGGCTTTCTGCGCTATCGCCACACGAGCGGGCCGCATTTACGAAACAAACGGCGGACATTCTCTTCGGAAAACTCGGTGTGGATATAGGCGGGAAAGAACAGCCCGAGCTGGAAAACGCACTTCTCGTTCTTTATTTACATATGAAGGATGAATGGGAGTATGAATTATAATTCTCCTTCATAACTAAACAAGAAAGGCGACGCCCGGATTGAGGCGGCCTTTTTTAAAAAAAATGAGAATCATTCGCTATGTATGGTTCCGGAAAGCTTTCAGCGAGGCATTAATTAAGTAACAGATCGTATTTGCAGCAAAATATAGAAGACTTGAGGGGCTTCCGGCAACAAAGGCGTTCAGTTGTAGAACAAACCACCCGTTCTGAAAAAACGGGTGGTTATGATTTGAAAAAATTACCACCACCAGAATGGAAAGAACGGGAAGAACCCAACCCCAACAAACACCGGGTCGTCTCCGCCTCCACCTGCGTACGAGGCTCCCACAATGATTAACAAAATGAACAGCACGACAATTAAAGCAAATCCACCTTTTCCACCTTTTTCTTCAGCCTTTTCCACCTTGACCCTCCTTTCACTCGTGAACATGCTTTCTACAAATTATGTATTCAATCAGATCGTGATTGTACATGTATACCGAGAGGCAACAGGATAATGAAAATGAACCAGCAGCAATCAGATGGCAAGAGTTTTTGTCAAGGGGCAGTTAACAAAATTTGTGAATAAAAAATGAAAAATTTTTGTTTACAAAGATATTCTTTAGGATATATACTGGTTACACAAAACCAATGGAGGTGCAAGTACATGAATAAAACAACCAAGCAGGGGATCATTTTTACATTAGTGCACACCATCTTTTTTCTGAATTTGGCTTTTGACTTTTCCTACTTCTTTTAAACCCATCCTGATTAAAGCGCTTTCATAGACGTTATTCTCCTCATACTTAACAAGAGGGCTCTCCAAATACTGGGGGGTTCGCTTTTTGCTGTCATCTGATTAATCATAATCCAATAAAATAGACAAATGGAAATAGTTGTTGCGTACAGCGCAGGCACTGGCGGAATCAAAGGAACGAAAATAACCGGCAGAACCCACTCTCTTCTTACCTTCCTTGCATATTTTGAAGCAAGGAGGGAGAGAAGCAGATGAATCAGTGGCGGGATGTATGGTTAATCGCCATCGCAACCCTTATGTTGATTTCTTTACTTTTTATATTTAAGGGGCATGTTCCACCAGTGAACAAGGAAAAAGAACCACCGGTGCAGCAAGAAAACGGACAACAGGAAAAGGATCATGAACGAAAGGACAAGGTCATTTGGGGAATCGATTCAGCCAGCTCTGCAAATGAACAACAGTATCGTTGTGTCGCGGAAAATTTTGGGGAACCAAAGGTGTGGGGAAGATACTTGGGTGACCTCGAAGGAGCGTCTGTCGGTTTATCTGTGAAGGAAGCGGAGTACTTGCATGCCAATGATATAAAAATCTTGCTTATTTATAATCATGTCACTGATGCAAGGGGACATAAGAGCGGATTTTCCCATGCTGAAAAAGCGGCATCTTTGGCCGATGAATTGGGAGTGCCGAAAGAAAAAGCGATTTTTGTTGATATAGAGCCTGACTATCCTGTGGATTCAGACTTTATCAAAGGCTGGATGGAAGGAATGGAAAATTCGGGTTACCATGCCGGCATTTACGGTGTTTTTTCCGAAGAACAAGATCTTTATCATGTTTTTAAAGAAATGGTTGAAAGCGATGAAAAATTGGAATCCAAGATGATTGTATGGACAGCCCATCCGCAAACGGGGATTAGCACGCAAGCCAATGCCCCCGAATATAAGCCGGAGGCGCCGGATGGGGCCAATGTGCTCGGCTGGCAGTATGGCATTGATGCAAAAAGCTGCAACATTGATACCAATTTGTTTAAAGGGGAAATAATAGACTATTTATGGTAAAGAAGGAACTGACGTTTCCTTCTTTTCTTATTTCATGGGACGATACAGGAAGTTGCCTGGAATATATAGATCGAGCAATGATTCGAGCTCCGTCTTGGGTGAGCCAGCGTGAAAAATTCCCGGATAAATTGCTCTTTCATGGAAAAAACTGTTCCATATCCCTCTATCCCGAAAGAAGTTACTTTCCATTGAGAAATGGATAATAAATATGATTGTATAAAATAAATATAGTTGTAATATGCTTGTTAGCGGGGAAACCTTATTGAAACCTGTTAAAGGATTGACAAAATGATGGATCGTACATAAATTGTTTCCTGTACACACTTTTTTATCCCGGTATTTACTTAAAGGGAGTTCATGCACGATGGCGGATTTTTTTCTGAACTTTACCCCTATTACACAAGCATTCATGGCAACATTATTTACATGGGGAATGACAGCTTTGGGAGCTGCCCTCGTCTTTGCCACAAGAGCAATAAACCAGCGGCTAATGGATAGTATGTTAGGGTTTGCCGGCGGTGTCATGATTGCAGCCAGTTATTGGTCTTTGCTGGCTCCGGCCATTGACATGTCCGAAGGCAATCCCATAGGAACCTGGTTTCCATCAGCATTTGGTTTTTTGCTGGGCGGCATTTTTTTGTGGGGAATTGATAAACTGCTGCCCCATCTTCATCCCAACGCTTCGTTTGGCAAAGCGGAAGGCTATCATCCGAAAAAAAGAAAGAGAAGTACATTGTTGGTCCTGGCGATCACCATGCATAATATCCCCGAAGGGTTGGCGGTGGGAATTACCTTCGGTGCACTTGCCAGCGGGGGAACGGAGGCATCTATAGCCGAGGCCTTAACCCTGGCGCTGGGCATTGGCATTCAAAACTTCCCTGAAGGCGTTGCGGTTTCCATGCCCTTAAGAGCGGAAGGCATGTCGAGAAAAAAAAGCTTTTTCTATGGCCAATTATCGGGCATGGTGGAACCGATTGCTGCGGTCATGGGTGCATATGCTGTTACAATTATAGAACCTCTGCTGCCTTATGCATTAAGCTTTGCAGCCGGAGCCATGATCTTTGTGGTAGCCGAAGAAGTGATTCCGGGTTCACAAGAAAAAGGCAATAAAGATTTAGCTTCCATGAGTTTAATGGTTGGCTTTGTATTGATGATGATTCTGGACGTGGCATTGGGGTGAAAAGGGGCTGTCCAAAAGTCTAAAAACCGACTTTTGGACAGGCCTTTTTTTAAAAGATAAGAAAGTATAAAATTTGGGTCTACCACGGTCATTTTGACTGTGGTATTTTTGTTTTATGGAGAGGAATAT
>NZ_JBFEGN010000234.1:0-512 GCF_047228825.1 Siminovitchia jepli | reverse complement strand
ATCCGCAGCTTCGGTGATACGTTTAGCCCCGGTACATTTTCGGCGCAGAGTCACTCGACCAGTGAGCTATTACGCACTCTTTGAATGGTGGCTGCTTCTAAGCCAACATCCTGGTTGTCTAAGCAACTCCACATCCTTTTCCACTTAACGTATACTTGGGGACCTTAGCTGGCGGTCTGGGTTGTTTCCCTCTCGACTACGGATCTTATCACTCGCAGTCTGACTCCCAAGGATAAGTATTTGGCATTCGGAGTTTGTCTGAAGTCGGTAACCCGATGAGGGCCCCTCGTCCAAACAGTGCTCTACCTCCAATACTCTCACCTTGAGGCTAGCCCTAAAGCTATTTCGGAGAGAACCAGCTATCTCCAGGTTCGATTGGAATTTCACCCCTACCCACACCTCATCCCCGCATTTTTCAACATACGTGGGTTCGGGCCTCCAGTCAGTGTTACCTGACCTTCACCCTGGACATGGGTAGATCACCTGGTTTCGGGTCTGCGACCTCATACTCA
>NZ_JBFEGN010000233.1:0-532 GCF_047228825.1 Siminovitchia jepli | reverse complement strand
CTCGCCCTCTTCAGACTCGCTTTCGCTGCGGCTCCGTCTTTTCGACTTAACCTTGCATGAAATCGCAACTCGCCGGTTCATTCTACAAAAGGCACGCCATCACACACTAGGTGCTCTGACTACTTGTAGGCACACGGTTTCAGGATCTCTTTCACTCCCCTCCCGGGGTGCTTTTCACCTTTCCCTCACGGTACTGGTTCACTATCGGTCACTAGGGAGTATTTAGCCTTGGGAGATGGTCCTCCCGGATTCCGACGGGATTTCTCGTGTCCCGCCGTACTCAGGATCCACTCGGGAGGGAACGGTGTTTCGACTACAGGGCTGTTACCTCCTCTGGCGGGCCTTTCCAGGCCGCTTCGTCTACACCGTTCCTTTGTCACTCCGCATTGAGTGTCCTACAACCCCGAAAGGCAAGCCTTTCGGTTTGGGCTCTTCCCGTTTCGCTCGCCGCTACTCGGGGAATCGATTTTTCTTTCTCTTCCTCCGGGTACTGAGATGTTTCAGTTCCCCGGGTATGCCTTCCTGCACCTAT
>NZ_JBFEGN010000232.1:0-535 GCF_047228825.1 Siminovitchia jepli | reverse complement strand
TCTTAAACGACCACCTGCTCAAAGCAGGTGGATTTTGACATAAATGTCGACGACTAAAGTCGTATTTCAGGCTGAAGTCCTGCTCAAAGTCCAAAAGCTAAAGCATACTCGAAAATAGACTAAACTCATTCATCAATCTTGAAGATTTCATCTTTACCTTCATTGAACTGATTAGCTATATAATTTCTTATTATTTCTTCCGTCACTGTGCCAACTGTTGCACAAAAATAACCTCTCGCCCATAAGTGCTGACCCCAATATCTCTTTTTAAGCTTAGGAAATTGATCTTGCAATAATCTTGAAGATCTTCCTTTCAAATACTGCAAGATTTTACTTGGTGCCATACTTGGGGGGCAAGATATTAACAAATGAATATGATCCTTTCCAACGCTTCCTTGCAAAATGGTAATCCCTCTTGCTTCACAACCTTGTCTAATCAATTCTCTTGCCCTTATTGCAATCTCTCCATGTAGCACTTTATATCTGTACTTTGTCACCCATATTACGTGGTACTTGATGTCATATACCGCATGAC
>NZ_JBFEGN010000231.1:0-541 GCF_047228825.1 Siminovitchia jepli | reverse complement strand
GAAGGGACGTTGTCGATATTCAGGGCGTAACGGAAAAATTCATCTTCCCGGAAATCTTCGATGTCATCAAAATCACTCTTGCCCTTGCAGAGTAGACCGATATTGGAAGAAGCGACATCTCCGTTAGAAATTGAAGGGTTTTCCATTTTAGCCATTCGTTTTATTAAATCGCTGTGAAGATTGGTGTGATATAAAAGATCACCGACAATGGCTACCGGAATATGCTGAAATTCGTTTATCTGTCGTTTCAATAATAAACTTTTTCATAGAATACCACCCGTTTGGTGAACTTACTAAATTCACCTTTTTTGGGTATTATATCTGATTTTTCCAGCTTTTTAGATGCATTTTAGCTAAATTTTGTCACGGATTAAGGTTATCCTGGATTACGAAAGTAAAATCTAGTTATTAAATACAAAAAGGGCTCCAGCCTTTGGTATAATTAGGTTTAGGAAACTAAAATACCCAAAGAAAGGAGCACCTTTAAGGTGAAGTTTACCACAAACCTATCAAATATTAAAGCTAACTTTCATTTGAAAAA
>NZ_JBFEGN010000230.1:0-553 GCF_047228825.1 Siminovitchia jepli | reverse complement strand
AAGGGTATTTGTCCGTAAACCAATAAAAACCTTGCACTTGGAGGGGTAACCTTGTACGAACATAATGCCGATCAAATGATCTTGCCACATGAATTTTTCCTGCCGTTTGGCGGACAATTAAATCCAAATAACCGTTGGGTGGTCTTGTCCAACCTTATTCCTTGGTCAAGAGCGGAAAAGGAATACATCAAATCATTAGGAGATGTAAGGCAGGGAAACAAGGCTTTTTCGGTTCGTTTGGCACTTGGGGCACTGGTCATTCAGGAACGCCTGAATTTGAGTGATGAAGAAACCGTCCGGCAGATTACGGAAAACCCGTATCTCCAATACTTCATCGGATTGCCGTCGTTCCAGGATGAAGCTCCTTTCCATCCTTCTTCTATGACTCATTTCCGGAAACGGCTTGGCCGCGATATCATTAACCGGGTCAACGAATGGGTGGCGGAAGCACAGACAAAACCTTCTCCGGAAGACCAGAATCAGGATGACCCCTCCGATGATGACCAGGACGGAACAAGCTGTCCGGCTCCAGAGAACTCCAAATCCGATGACC